>CAUWFY010000067.1:0-7727 GCA_963558115.1 uncultured Clostridia bacterium | reverse complement strand
AACTACAAAGCAAAATAACTTCAAGTGAAAAAGACATAGAAAACAAAAAAGAAGAATATAATAAACAAGAAGCTTTATTAGATGCAAGAGTAATAACACTATACAAAAATGGAAAAACATCATATTTAGATGTATTACTAACAGCATCAAGTATGTCAGACTTTTTAGCAAAATATTATTTAGCAGAAGAAATAATAGAATGTGATAAAGAATTAATGGTTTCAATACTTGAGCAAAAAGAAAACTTAGAAAAAGAAATAAAATTTTAAATAAAGGAAGTTTAAACGAAGCAACCCAAAATTATTAGATAAAAGTTCTAATAATTTTGGGTTATTTATATTAAGAAGATTATTATTTTTAAGAATCTCCTTAATATAATTTTAATTATAGGTAAGTTTAAATTTGTATAAATAAAAGTTCTAAATTTAAGTTTTGAAAATATAAATTAAATATCAAAATAAGAAAACATCATTATAGGTAAAGAGATAATAAAAATTTATAAATAAAATAAAAAATGGTTTATAGGTGTACCATAAAACCTAACTATATTTTGGAGGGGAAAAATGGAAAAAATACAAAATATGAAAAATAATACTATTATAAATATAATTATAGGAATTATAATATCATTTATAATAACAATGTTACTGTTAATAGTATTGGCAGCCATATTAACATACACAAATACGTCTGAAAGCATAATCTCACCATCAATAATTGCTATAACAACAGTAAGTATATTGATAGGAAGTTCAATCGTTAATATAAAAATAAAGAAAAATGGAATATTAAATGGAGCAATAATAGGGGGAACATATATATTTATGCTATACATAATTTCTAGTATAATAAATCAACAATTTTCTTTAAATATTAACTCAATAATAATGATTATACTAGGTATAGTATTTGGAATTTTAGGTGGGATAATAGGTGTAAATAAGAAATAAAATTTTTTATTATCAAATATAAAAAAATATAAGTAATATTAAATTCAAATTTGTAAAAGATAGAAAAATATATGTTGATTATATTAAAGATAAAGACTTATGAATTAATCTATATTATTAGTTCCAACATCTTTATTCCAGTAAGAAATAAGTCTTTGCTTTTCAGATTTTGGAACTAAGACCATTCTAAAAGCTGAAAATGGTTGATCATAACTATATGTACTTTCGGTACCATCGGATTTAGGAGCTAACCAACCAATTTTAGGAACATAAATTTGATAAACTATTGAATAATCATCGTAATTGGTTAATGAAAAATTAACACTAGAAAGTCCAAACAGATATTGTTTTGCTATATTTTCGGGAATGGGCTTTTTAATATTTTGAGAAGTATTACCAGCCTGATTTTGACCAATTCCTCCTAATTCAAGGCATAAAGTACCAAAAAAGTAGATTAGTTGTTTATTTGAATTCATGTCGCACCATAGATTGCTTCCGGGAATGTATCCATAAGCATAAGGTGTTTCAGAAAAAGAACAGTTGGCTTTTGAACCTTCACCCCAATAGTTGTAATCAAAAACTCTAGACTTTAAAAAGGATTTATCAATATTACCTTCTGCTCTAATCATGAGAGCTTCAGTTTTCTTTATGGAGTTATCAATAATAGCTTGTTTACCTGAAATTTTACCTCCTATTTTAAAACTAGTATCTGGATAAGAATTATAGTTACAATATTTTATTAAAATATTACTAGCTTTTTCTATTGAAACAAAAACTTCAGAAGAATTTTCAGCATAATCGGTTATATTTAAAGGATAATATATTGGAGAAGTAAAAATTTTATTTAAGCTAGTTGAGGAACTATTTAAGTTCCAACCAGACAAAGGTCTAAGATTTTCATTAGAATTGATTATAGCATTAGATTTTTTATTTTGAATGAGATTTTCAAGGAATGTGAATTCAGGTGCAACATTATCTATAATAATTCCAGTATCAAATGTTTTTGCAGAATTAACTTGAGTAGAAGTATCTATTAAAATACCTTTAGGAAAATAAATATTTAATTTGCCATTACCTTCAACATTAGTAATAGTAATTTTATAAGTTTTATTAATCTGATTGTCAGAAATTAATTGTAAATCCAAAATTTTAGGATAAACTAGTTGATTATCAATTTTGAATTTAACAGTTCTAGTATTTATATTATTAATCAGCAAATTTTTTTCTGTAATTTTAAAAGTAAATGATAATGTATGAGTTTTGTTAGCATATTTTTCATAACCTTTATTAGTATTTGTACTATTAATAAATTGTATATCAGGTTCAAGAACATCTATATTAATATTAGCAACAACAGAAATATCATCAAATATATATTTGGCAAAAGAAATATTTGATATAAAGGGTAAGAAAAATAAAATAAAAAAGATTGTTATAAATAAACGAAATTTTCTCAAAAAATACCTCCTTAAAATTAATTTTGAATTAAAATATAAAAATAAAGAATATGAAATATAAGTTAATTATAATTACAAAAATTGTAAATGTCAAGACCTCTTTTTTGTCGAATTTTGCGATGAAAAAATGTAGAAAATAATAAAAAAATATTGACAATTACAAAAAATGGAATTAAAATGTAATTAATTTCAAATTTCTTAATAATTCAAAATTTTTAAAGTCAATTTAACTTAAATCAAAATTTTAATCAAATTAATCAGATTAAACTAAAATCAAAAATTTAATAAAAAGGAGGAATGAATATTTGAGTAAAAAGAAAAAAATAATTATAATAGTTTCAGTTTTACTTGCAATATTGTTATCATTTATAGGAGGAAAAACATTTTCTAAATATTTAACACAAGTCAAAGGAGAAGGAATTGCAGAAATAGCAAGTTGGGATTTTAAGGTTAATGGAAGAACAGATGAAGTTCAAACTATAAATTTATCTTCAACTTTTGACAATGAAACTTTAATAGGAAATAAAATAGCACCTGGAACAAAGGGAAGCTTTAATATAAATTTAGATGCAACAGGTTCTGAAGTAGGAATAAATTATAAAGTTACATTTGATAGTGAAACACAAAAACCAACTAACTTAAAATTCAAATATAATGATACAAGCTATAATTCTATTAAAGAATTAGAAAGTGCATTAACTGGAACAATAAATGCAAATGATTTAGAAAAAACAAAGACATTTACAATAAATTGGGAATGGCCTTTTGAAACAGGTTCTAATCCAAGTGAAATTAATCAAAATGACAAAATAGATACACAAGAAGCACAAACAATTTCAAATTACACATTTAATGTAAATGTACAAGGTGTACAAGTTTCACCTAAATAATAAGAAAATAAGAAATAAGGAATATGAATAAAAAAAATATATATAATATAGTTTTAATAATATCAATAATTTCAATCATAAGTTTAATTTATATCAAATTTTTTTCTAAAAATATTAATATCAAGCCATTCGGCATAGAAATTTTAAAGGTAGAATCAGATAGTATGAAACCGAAATTTAGTAAAGGAGATATCATAATAATTCAAGAAAAAGAGGAATATGAAGTAAATGATATTATTACATTTCAATTGACTGATAATGAGAAAATAACTCATAGAATTATTGAGAAAAATGAAAATAAATATTATACAAAAGGAGATAATAATAATGCAAAAGATGAAACTGGAATTAAAAAAGATAATATTCTAGGAAAAGTAATATATATTTTCAATTAAAAGGAGGATGAGTTACAATATTGTTTTCATATGAATAAAAAAATTACAGATAAATTAAAAAATATAAAAAACATTAAAGAAGAAAAGATTTTTAATAAGATTCCAAAAAATATTTCTCAAAAAAATATAGCTAAAATAAATAAAGCTGAAATCACTGATGTTGAGACTAATAAAGCTAAGAAAAGATTTTATAAAAAGATAATCAATAATAAGTACATACTTTTATTTCTATTATTTATAATCTTAATTATATTTTTATTTTCAAAAAATAGTTTAGGAAAACAAATGTCTAATACTAAAATAAACACAAATTCAGAAATAGTAAAACCTATATTAATAGTAGAAAACAATCCAGCGATAGATATAACAAATAAAAATAATAAAGGATATTATGACTTTAAAATAAAAAATTATAATGAACTAGACGAGATTAATGAAATTGAATTAAGATATAATATAGAAATATTAAATGAAGAAAATAAAGCAATCAATTTTAAATTGTATAAAGGAGAAGAGGAATTATTATTAGAAAAAAATAAAACAAAAGATATGCTTATTAAGAAAAATGAAAAACAAGAAGAAAATTATAAGTTAGAAATTATATATGATAAAAATTTAGTAAACTCATTAGAAGATATAATCCAAAATGTACAAATAAAAGTATATTCAGAACAACTAAAATCATAATGGAGGCACTAATGAAAAACAAAAAAAATAAAAAAGTAATAAGTTTAATAATTGTAATTTCAATAGTAATAATTTTGATATTTTATGCTCTAAAAAAAAGTGATTTTTTTCAAGATAATTTAATATTTTTTAAAATTTTGAATTCAGATAATAGTAATAAAAATTCAAAAAATGACCATATATTTTATGAAAGTATAGCTGAATATAAAGAGCAAAATAATCCATTGTTCTTCTATGTGACATATAATAAAACAAAGTTTAAAAGTATAAATTTAATGGATACAATAGACAAAAAAACATTAGTAAAAGAAAAAATAGCACCAGGAACAGAAGGTCATTTTGATATAGTTTTAATCAGTAATAAAGATATAAATTATAAAATTATTTTTGAAAATCTAAATGAAAAGCCCCAAAATTTAGTGTTTTCAATTAAAGGAAGTGATAAAGAATATTATAATCTAAATGAATTACAACATGAATTAATCGGAATTTTAGAAAAAAATAAAGTAAAAAGAATAGAGGTAAATTGGAGATGGACATATGAAAATAATTTAGCAGATAATTTACAAGATACAAAAGATGGAATAAATTTAGATATGTATAAATTTAATATATATACAGTTTCATATTAAAAAATTAGATTAAAAGTATAAAGTTAAAGAGTTAATATAAAAGATAAAAACAAGATAAAATGTTTGAAAGCATTTTGTCTTGCTTTTTATTGAGAAAAAGTTATAAAACTATTTTATTTATATAAAAAATATGCTAATATAAATAAAATTAAGGAGGAAAAAAAATGAATAGAATAAGAGTAGCAGGAATAGTACCATTAAAAAACGGATTTGCATTTATGCACAGAAAAGATGTTATAAAAAGAAAAGATTTTCAAGATTATTACACTTTCCCAGGAGGAGGACTAGAAAAAGGTGAAACATTAGAAGAGGGAACAATTAGAGAAATAAAAGAAGAATTTGGAATAAATGTAAAAGTAATAAAAAAACTTTATGAAATGAAGTCAGAAAAATTCAATCAAGAGGAATATTTTTTTCTTTGCGAGTATATAGATGGAGAATTTGGAACAGGAAATGGACCAGAATATAATAATGATCCTAAATATATTGATAGTGGAAAATATATACCTGAAATAATTAATAGAGAAGATGTGGAGAAAATAGTATTATTACCAACAGAGATAAAAGAAAAGTTTCTAGAAGATATAAAAGGAAAAAAGATTTAGAAAATAAAATAATAATATTGTTTATTTGATTATTCAAGTATGAAGTATTGCAAAATAATCTATTACTAAAATGTGAACTGTAACTAAAACTTTAGTATCCACATACTATATCAAGATTATTAAAATTTGCAACTTTTGATAAAGAAAGTAAAAGTTATAGTATAGCATTACTATTAATATATTTATTGCAAATGTTAAGAAAATAAAGTAAAAAAGAGAACTAGAATAGTTCTCTTTTTTTGAAGTAAAATAATTTTATTTCTAACCTCAAAATTACTTGAGAAGCTGATTTTTGTCTCCGACCCCAAAATCACCAAAACCATCAAAATCAGCGAGATAATTAATCTCTATTTGTAATTTCCTCTAATTTTAAAAGTTCATCCCATCTTTCATCAACAATTCTTTGGAATTCTTGAATCATCCATTCATTTCCTGGGGCAAACATATGCTTAAATCTTTTTTGAGGTTTTAAGAATTCTTCTATTGGTAATTTTTTTGCTGGTTTATATGTTATATGGTAAACTCCATTAACTACTTCGTATAGTGGCCAATAACAAGTTTCAACTGCTAATTTGTTTATTTTCATTAAATCTTCTGTTGGATATCCCCAACCTCTAGGGCAAGGTGCCATTACATTTAAGAATGCAGGTCCTTCTGTATAAATTGCTTTTTCAGCTTTTTCATATAAGTCTTTAAAATTCATATAAGCTATTGTTTGAGCAACATAAGGTATATGATGTCCAACCATTATTTTTGTTAAATCTTTTCTGGCTTGTGCTTTGCCAGGAATTACTTCACCTGCGGGAGAAGTTGTTGTATCTGCAAATTTAGGAGTTGCAGATGATCTTTGTATACCTGTGTTCATATATGCACCATTATCATAACATACATAAACTAAATCATGTCCTCTTTCCATTGCTCCTGATAAAGATTGTAGACCTATATCATAAGTTCCTCCATCTCCACCAAAGGCAATAAATTTTGTTTCTCCGTCTTGTGGTAATTTTCCTTGCTTTTTCATTGAAACATAGGCAGCTTCAGCTCCTGATAATGTTGCTGCTGCACATTCAAATGCTGTGTGTACAAAAGAATCTGTCCAAGCTGTGTAAGGATAAATAAATGTAGAAACTTCCATACAACCAGTAGCTGTTGCAACTACTGCATGGTCTTCTGGTTTTAAAGCTCTCATTATATGTCTAGCAACAGGTGGAGCGCCACATCCTGCACACATTCTATGACCTGATGTAAATCTTGAAGGTTTTTCAGCTATTACTTCTTTTAAATTATATGCCATTAGTTAACACCTTCCTTTCTTAATCCAAAATATCTATAAGGATTTTCAACTTTTCCTGTTTTTACAATTTCAAGTAAATCATTATATACTTTTTCAATATCATCTGCTTTTGTATCTCTACCACCAATACCGTAAACATAGTTTACTGCAGGTACGATTTTATTATTTACATACATAGCTGATGTTACATCTTCAAATAAAGCACCTCCAGCTGCGTTTAAAGAGTCTGCTTTATCTAATATTGCAATAGCTTTAAGATGTGATAAAGCATTTGCAACTTCATTAACAGGGAAAGGTCTAAATACACGAATTTTTAATAAACCTGCTTTTATTCCTTGTTTTCTTAATTTATCTACTACAAATTTAGTTGTTCCTGCAGTTGAATTCATACAAACAATAGCAATTTCAGCATCATCTAATTTATATTCTTCAAAAAGACTATATTTTCTTCCAGTCATTTTTTCAAAATCTTTTGCTACATCTAAAATTACTTGTTTTGCATTTCTCATAGCTTCTGCTTGCATAGCTTTATGCTCAAATAAATAAGCTTGTAAATCTAAAGGACCAACTGCAATAGGTTCTTTTTTATTTAATAAGTAATGTTCAGGATGATATTCTCCAACGAATTCTTTAACTTTATCATCTTCTACTAATTCTATATTTTCAATAGAATGAGAAGTAATAAATCCGTCTTGACATATCATAAGAGGCAACATTACATCTTTATTTTCAGCAATTCTATGAGCCATTAAAGTATTGTCGTATGCTTCTTGATTATTTTCAGAAAATAGCATAATCCAACCAGCATCTCTAACTC
>CAUWFY010000066.1:0-7824 GCA_963558115.1 uncultured Clostridia bacterium | reverse complement strand
AATTTAATAGAAAACAAGTAAATACAATGACAGATAAAAGACAAATAAAAGAAAGTAAACAAATAAGAGAAAAAATAAATATAGAAAACTTAAATGATAAAAATATAATAGATGTTAATGCAACACCAACAATTATACGCGAAAAAAAGGAAAATGATAAAATATCATATGAAGGAGAATTAGAATTACAATTTTTACTATCAGATAATGGCTCTAATGTAGAGACTAGAAATTTAAAAATACCATTTGAGCATAAGGTTGAAAACATAGGAAATAGTGAAAACATGAATACAGATGTGGGCTTAGAAATAGCAAATCAAGACTTTATAGTACAAGATGGAGGAAATGTTACAAGTAATGTAGATTTATTGATAGATACTAATATGTATAGAAATGCAAAATTAAATATAATGGATGAAATAGAAACAACAGGAGCAATAGAAGACGAAGATTATAGCCTAATAATTTATATAGTAAAAGATGGAGATACTTTATGGAATATAGCCAAGAAATTTGGAAGTACAGTAGAAGATATTGTAAGAACAAATGGAATTGAAGATGAAAATAAAATATATCCAAATCAAAAATTATTTATTCCAAAATATAAAAGAAAAGGTATAAGTAGTGAAAATGCTCCTATGATTACATATGGATAAAATCTATTCTAGAACAAAAATAAAAATACCAAATGGTATAAATAAGAAGAAAAAGAAAACAATAGTAATTTTTATAATATTAGTAATTGCATTTAGTACAGTAAAAATAACACTAGATGCAATTTCTCCAATATTTGATACCTTATGCGAAAATAAAGCAAAAAGTATTGCAACTAAAGTATCAAATGAACAAGCAACTAAAGTGATGGAAGAGCATACATATGATGAACTATTCTCAATAGAAAAAGACAATAATGGAAATATAACAATGATAAAATCAAATGTAATTCCCATAAATGAGATAATATCAGATGTTGCAATAAAAATTCAAAATGAAATTAACAATCAAGGTAGAGAAAATATACAAATTGCATTGCGGAAGTTTTACAGGAGTTAAGCTATTAGCGGGAAGAGGACCAGGAGTAGATATAGTAATTTCATCTATTGGAAATGTAGAAACTGATTTAAGAAGTGAGTTTACATCTCAAGGTATAAATCAAACTTTACATAGAGTATATTTACAAGTGGATTGTGAAGTTAGTATATTGACACCATTTAAAGATTTAGATAAGAAAATTTCAAATCAAGTTTTATTATTAGAAAATGTGATAGTCGGACAAATTCCAGATACTTATTATAATATACAAGGAACAAGCCAAGACCAAGCAATGGAATTTGTAGAATAAGGAAATATATAACAATATTAAAAATGATTTATAAATCTTTTTAATATTGTTTTTTTAATAAATTTCTTATATAATAAGATTACGTTTATAAAATGTTACAAAAGAGTCAATATGTTACAGAACTGTTAAATGTATGTTACAATTCTATTAATTGGGTTGACAATAGACAAAAAAAGAATAAAATAGTATTAATGGAGAAAGGCAAAATATGAGAATTATAAGTGGTAAAGCAAGAGGAACAAAGTTATATACTTTAGAAGGAGAAAATACAAGACCTACATTAGATAGAGTTAAAGAATCTTTATTTAATATAATACAAAATAAGATAGAAGATGCAAATTTCTTAGACTTATTTTCAGGAAGTGGAGCAATAGGACTAGAAGCTTTAAGTAGAGGCGCAAAAAAGGCAATTTTTTGTGATTCTTCTAAATCAGCAATAGAAATAATAAATAAAAATATAAAAAAGACCCATATGGAAGATAATTCAAAAGTATACAACTTAGATTATAAAAAAGCTTTGAGAGAAATAAAAGAAAAGCAAGATATAATATATATCGATCCACCTTATAAAACAGATTTTGCAATACAAGCAATAAATGAAATAATAAGACTAAATATAATAGATGAAAAATCTATTATAATAGTAGAAACAGATGATAAAGAGATTATAAAAAATATAGAAAAATTAGAGATAGAAATACAAGATAAAAGAAAATATGGAAGAGCTTATCTCATATTTTTAAATAAGAGATAATAAAAGAAAGGGGCAAAACCATGGAGATATTTACTTTATTAGAAACTTTGGAAGACATATTGGAAAGAAGCAGAAATTTACCTTTTTCTTCAAAAAGTGTTGTTGATAAAGATGAAATGTTAGATCTAATAAAAGAAATTAGATTAAAATTGCCAGATGAATTAAAACAAGCTAAATGGGTAAAAGAAGAAAGACAACGAATATTAGTAGAAGCTCAAAAAGAAGCAGATGGAATAGTAAAAGAAGCAGAAAATAGAATAATTGCTATGATAGATGAACATGAAATAACAAGAAAAGCATATGACCAAAAAACAGAAATAATAGAAACAGCAAATGAAATGTCAAGAGAAATATCTAAAGGTACAAAAGAATATGCAGATAATTTATTAGAAAATACAGAAGATGTAATGAAAGAAACACTAGAAAAGTTAGAAACAAATATGAGTGAAGCTTTAAAATTAATGCAATTATCTATGGAAGATACGATAAAAATAATTCAAAATAGCAGAAAAGAATTAAAATAGGAATCAGAAGTCAGATTCAGAAGTCAAAGAAACTAAGGCTTTTGATTTGACTTCTGTTTTGTTGTACTAGAATATAAAATAACTATAATAAACACAGGGTAAAAATAAGCTTAAATAAAACTTTGTATATGAACAAGTGAATGCAAACTAAAATTTATCTTTAAATAGAAAGAGGTATTAATCTGTTTGCTATTATTCTAGTATATTAATAAAAATAATTGGAGGAAAATAAATGGCACAAAAAAGAAGATACAAAAAAAGAAAAAATACAAAAACTAGAAAACAAGCATCAAAATTAGACTTAGCAATAGTTATATTAATAATGCTCAGTTTATTAGTAGGTGTATTAATATTTACAAAATCAGGAGTAATAGGATTAAAATTAAATGAAATACTAGGGGGGATGTTTGGAATAATGCAATATATTATTCCAATAGGAATGTTTGCAATAGCAATAAAACTTGCTTGTGAAGAAAGAGAAACATTAACAGCCAAATTAATACAATATGGTATATTTATAATAAGTTTATCAGTATTATTTAGTGTAATACAAGTATCAACAGGAGAACTTCAATCCAGTAAAGAACTATCAGAAGTTGTAAAAGATGCATATTATTTAGGCTCACAAAGTAAAGGTGGAGGAGCAATAGGAGCAGTAGGAGCAGTTCCATTAGCAAAATTATTAGGTGATGTAGGCGCAGTAATCTTATGTATAGGAATTGCAGTAGTTTTATTAGTATTTACCTTTGGAATTAATATGTCAGATATAATAAATATGTTTATGGAAAGATTAGAAGAGAAAAAGGAAGAAAAAAGAGAAGCAAGAATAGAGAGAAAAAAACATAATGAAGACGACAAAGAAACAGTAGCTGAAAGAAGAAAAAGAGAAAAAGAAGAAAGATTAGCAAGAAGAGAACAAGAAAAAGCAGAAAAAATGGAAAAAGAAAAAAATATGATGGATAATCAAATAAAAATTAATTTTGGAGGTAGAATATTAGAAGAACCTGAACATAAAGGATTAAAAAAATATGACCATAGCCAAGATAATATAGTTCCATTAACCAAAGAAACAAAAAAAGATTTTATACAACCAGATGTTATAGAAAACAACTTGTTTAAACAAGAAGAAGAGAAAAAAGAAGATAAAAAGAAAGAAGTACTACAATTAGAACACGCAATGGTAGTTGAAGACGAACATTATGAATACCCACCAGTAGAATTATTAAGCAAAGCAAAAAGCAAAACTTTAAAAGGTGGAGCTAAAGCATTAACAGATACAGCAACAAAGCTACAAAAAACTTTATATAGTTTTGGAGTATCTGCAAAAGTAGAAAATGTATCAGTAGGACCAGCTATAACTAGATATGAATTAAAACCAGCAGAAGGAGTTAGAGTAAGTAAAATTGCAAATCTTGCAGATGACATTGCATTAAATTTAGCAGCTGAAACAATAAGAATTGAAGCACCAATTCCAGGAAAACAAGCAGTTGGAATAGAAGTTCCAAACAAAGAAAAAGAAACAGTACATTTAAGAGAAGTATTAGAAAGTTCAGAATTTAGAAATAATAGTTCTAAATTAACAGTAGCTTTAGGAAAAGATGTTGCAGGAAATACACAATTAGCAGACATAGCTAAAATGCCACATATGTTAATTGCCGGTTCAACTGGTTCAGGAAAGAGTGTATGTATTAACACAATAATAACAAGTATAATTTATAATGCAAAACCAAGTGAAGTTAAATTAGTAATGGTAGACCCAAAAGTTGTAGAATTATCAGTATATAATGGAATACCACATTTATTAATTCCAGTAGTAACAGACCCTAAGAAAGCAGCAGGAGCATTAGCGTGGGCAGTACAAGAAATGGATGATAGATACAACAAATTTGCAAGTAAAGGTGTTAGAGATTTAAAAGGGTATAATAAAGCAATAGAAAAAGAAGATGGAGCAGGAAAATTACCACAAATAGTAATAATTGTTGATGAGCTTGCAGACTTAATGATGGTTGCAGCAAAAGATGTTGAAGAAGCAATTTGTAGATTAGCACAAAAAGCAAGAGCCGCTGGAATGCACTTAGTTATTGCAACACAAAGACCATCAGTAGATGTTATAACAGGATTAATCAAAGCAAATGTACCATCAAGAATAGCATTTGCAGTATCATCACAAGTCGACTCAAGAACAATCTTAGATTCAGTAGGAGCTGAAAAATTATTAGGAAAAGGAGATATGCTATTTTTCCCTGCTGGTGCACCTAAACCAGCCAGAGTTCAAGGAGCATTTGTATCAGATGATGAAGTTGAAAAAATAGTAGACTTTGTAAAATCTAATGGTACAGCAACATATAGTGAAGATATATTAGAAAGTATAGAAAATAGTAATAAAACAGAAAAAGAACTTGCACAAGAACAAGCTTCAGATGATGAAACAGACCCATTCTTAATGGATGCAATACAAACAGTTGTAGAAACAGGCCAAGCTTCAACATCATTTATTCAAAGAAGATTTAAGGTAGGTTATGCAAGAGCAGGAAGAATTATAGACCAGATGGAAGAAAGAGGAGTAATTTCAGGATACCAAGGAAGCAAACCAAGAGAAGTTTTAATGACATTAGAAAGATTAAATGAATTAAAAATGGGAACACCTGAAACAGAAGATATTAAACAATAAGAGATATAAAAGAAGGATATAATAATTAAATACATAGGTTTATGGATAACCTTAAAAAACCAAATATATTATATAAGGAGAAGAAATGCTAAACAAAAAAGAAAAAATTATAGACAAAATAGTTAAGAAAAATTATAACAACGAGCTAGAAGAAGTATTAGAAAAAAAACTATTTGATGAACATGCAAAAAATCTTCTCCTTAGCATTTTATATAAAATAGAAGCAGGATATGAAGATTATGAAAAAGTGAAAGTTGATACTATAAAAAAAGATGAATATATCAAAAAATTTATATCTATCATTGATAAAAATTGTGACAATATAAAAATTGTAAAATTAAAATCAGAAGAAAGTGAAATATTAGGAAATAAAACTTTCTTAGTAGATAAAGAAAATAAAAGAATAATATGTTATCCAATAGAAAGAAAATTATTATATTGTATATATAAAATAAGCAAAAATACAGAAATAATAAATAATAATTATGAAATAATAGCAAAACCACTATCAAATCTAATAAATACAGGAAAGTGTATAGAACAAGTAGAGCCTTTGAGAGATTTCAATGGTTATTCATGGACAACAGTGTCGAGTGAAATAGAAAGTATAGAACACAATTTAATATTTCAAAATTTAAGATTATTATTAGGAAATAAGTTTTTAAATAATTGGGTAGAAAATAAAGAATTTATAATAGATTATATGGAATTATTAAAAACTAGATTAGAAGAACAATATGGTAAAAAAGCATCAAATAAAGTTATTAATTATCTAGAAAAATTAGCTATATTATTAGAAATAAAATTTAATCCAAAAGAGCAAGAGAAATTATTAGAACAAGAAAAGGAAGTTCAAGAAAAATTAGAAAAAATAAAAGATAGAGAAAAATTTGTAGAAATGCTAACAAATGATAAAAAAAGATTAGCAGAAGAAATAAAATATATAGATGAAACTATAAATGATAAAGAATTATTACAAAATGAGTATATAAAACGAAATGAAAATTTGCCATTACAGCAAAAAATATTTAGCGCAAGAATTTTATCAAACATGATGTTCAAAGAACGAGAAGAAAAAATTAGTGAACTAGAAAAACTAAATGAACTAATGAACCCTAAAAAGTTTATTAAGTATAAAAAAGAATATGAAGAAAAAAGTAAATATTTAAAAATTGCTAAAATAAAAGAAATACAACTAGAAATAGAAAAAAATATAAAAGAATTTCAAAAAGAATTTTTAAAATGTTTTGCAAGTAAAATTGATAAAATAGAAACAAAACAAGACTGTCTAAACATAATATATAATTTTAGATATTATAATTTATTACCATATAATAAAGAGATAAATATATATGAAGTAGATGAAATAAAGAAAGAGATAAAAGAAGCAGAAGAAAAGATAATAGCAAAGGCAAATGAATTGAAACTAATTGTTCAAGTATCAAAAAATGAAAATATTAATTATGAAATTTTAAGAAACATATTTCAAATGAGAACAATAACACTAGAAGACTTAAGTTTTAAATTAACAAAAGAAAAAGAGGGAGATTTTGTACAATTTTTTGATGAAAATACATCAGAAAATAAAATAAAGTTGTCTAATATAGAAAACATAACAAAAAAGAATTTAGAAATAAAATTAAACAAAAAAATTAAAATTTTTAATTAAACTAAACAGGAGGTTACTATGAAAATAACATTTTTAGGAGCAACAAGAACTGTTACAGGTTCAAATTTTTTAGTTGAAGGAGCTGGAAAAAAGTTTTTAGTAGATTGTGGAATGTGGCAAGGAAAAGCAGAACAAGAAATGGAAAATGACCAAGAATTTGAATTCAATCCTGCAGATATAGATTTTGTTTTATTAACACATGCACATATAGACCACTCAGGAAGAATTCCAAAATTATATAAAGAAGGATTTAAAAATAAAGTATATGCTCACAAAGCTACCTGTGATTTATGTGCATTAATGTTACCAGATAGTGGACATATTCAAGAAACAGAAGCAGAATGGAAAAATAAAAAAAGAATGAGAAGAGGAGAAAAACCAGTTCCACCAATATATACAGCAGAAGAAGCAGCAAAATGTTTGGAAATATTTGAAGCAGTGCAATATGACAAAATAATAGAAATAACTCCAGAAATACATGTTAGATTTAATGATGCTGGACATATGCTAGGTTCAAGTATTATAGAAGTTTGGGTAAAAGAAGATAATAAAGAAACAAAAACAGTATTTACAGGAGATTTAGGAAATAATGACATCCCTTTATTAAGTCCATTAACAATGATAGAAGATACAGATTATTTAGTTATGGAATCAACATATGGAAGTAGATTACATGTAAAAAACGAACAAAAAGCAGAAATATTTTTAGACGTAGTTTCAGAAACACTTGATAATGGAGGAACTGTAATAATTCCATCATTTGCAGTAGGAAGAACACAAGAAATATTATATGAATTAAATAAACTAAAAGAAGAAAAAGATGATGAAGAATTCAGAAGGAAGTATAAATTATTGATGAAAGTG
>CAUWFY010000065.1:0-7902 GCA_963558115.1 uncultured Clostridia bacterium | reverse complement strand
CAGGTTCTGGTAAATCAGCATCATATTCAATTCCAAATGCATATCAATGTTTAGGGTCATACGTATTTACAGATCCTAAAGGAGAATTATATGATAGAACAGCAGGATACTTAAAATCAAAAGGATATGAAATCAAAGTTTTAAACTTAGTAAGACCACAATATAGTGATGGTTATAACCCATTAATGCATATTGCATCAGATTTAGATGTAGACGTAATTGCTAACACTGTAATAAGAGGACAACAATCAGACGGTAGTAGTGCAGACCCATTTTGGGATGATTCAGCAGAAATGTTATTAAAAGCACTTATTTATTATTTAATAGCAACAAGACCAGAAGAAGAGCAAAACTTAGCAAGTTGTGCAGAACTTGTAAGGGCAGCCAATACTAAAAATGGAACTAACTTATTATCAGAGCTTATAGGTCAACTACCATATGACCATCCAGCTAGAATGTACTATAAATCTATAGAGATTGCATCTGAAAAGACATATAGTTCAATACTAAGTTCATTGCAATCAAAACTTGGAAAATTTGACTCAAAAGAAATTGCAGAACTAACATCAACAGACACAATAAATTTTGAAGATATAGGAAGCAAAAAAACAGCAGTGTATGTTATATCATCAGATACACACACGGCATATGACTTTTTATTAACAATATTTTTCTCACAAATGATACAACAGTTATATGACTTTGCAGATCAAAATGGAGGAAAATTAAAAGAAAGAACATATTTTATATTAGATGAGTTTGCTAATATAGGTAGAATACCAGACTTTGATAAAAAAATATCAACATCAAGAAGTAGAGGAATTTCATTTAGTGTAATACTACAAAACATTGACCAATTAGAGGCCGTATATGAAAAATCATACGAAACAATTATGGGAAACTGTGATACACATGTATTCTTAGGAAGTAACTCATTTAAAACAGTCGAATATTTTTCTAAGCAATTAGGTGAAAAGACAATTGAAAGAGATAGTATTTCAATAAATAGAGATAAACAAAATATGAAAACAGGAAAATCAATATCTGATCAAGTTATGGCAAGAGCATTGATGACACCTGATGAACTTCGTAGATTAGATAATGATTTATGTATAATCTTTGAAAAAGGAATAAAACCAGTAAAAGCACAAAAATATTATTATTTTAAACATCGTATGGCAAAAGAAATGGAAACTCTAGAAATAAGCCATAATGATATCGGAGAAATAGACAGAGGAACATGGAGAAAATACAATCCATATAATCCATATGTAGAAGACAAAACAGAAGAAAAGGTAAAAGATTTAAAAATAGAGTCTTTAGATGATTTATTTGAAGAAACTGATAATATTGGACAAGATGAAACTTATGGAACGTCAGAAGTAAAAGAAAATAAAATAAAGGGAATTGGAACAGATAACAAACAAGAAAAAACAATCGCTAAAGATACAATAGAGCCTTTAGATTTAAGTGATTTTGAAGATGCTCCAATTTTATTACAGGAAGAAGATGGAGATGAATATGATTTACAAAAAGAATTAGAAGCAAAATTTGATGAACTATTTGGCCCGATAGACTAAAATGATTTTGGGGTCGAAGGAAAAAACATTTTACATTATTAAATCTATATTAAAAGCTAGTAGTATTAATGTGAACCCAAATTATTAGACAAAAAAGTTTAATAATTTGGGTTTACTTTTATATTAAAAGGATTTTTTCCTCTGACCTCAAAATAATGCGAAAAGATTTTCGCAAAGTTATTGAAAAAAATTAAGTTTACTGTTATAATTTCTTCATGATAAATCTAAAATAAAAAACGTATAAAATAACAAAGGAGAATTTATATGAAATTTGTACATATAGCAGATATGCACTTAGATAGCCCATTTGTTAACTTATCTGAAAAAGATATAATGGGCGACTTACGTAGATTAGAACAAAGAAAAGTGTTTAAAAAAATAGTTGAATATATACAAGAAAACAATGTTGAATATTTTTTTATATCAGGAGATTTATATGAACATAAATATGTAAAAAAGTCAACTATAGAATATATAAATAAATTGTTCCAGACGATTCCACAAACTAAAATTTTTATATCTCCAGGAAATCACGACCCAATCACAAAAAATTCATATTATAATCAATATAAATGGAATGAAAATGTAACAATATTTACATCAGATATCAAAAAAATAGAAATGCCAGAAGCGGATATTTATGGATATGGTTTTGATGATTTTTATTGTAGTAATTCAGGAGTAGAGGAAATAAATATAGATAATGCTGATAAGCTAAATATATTGATAATTCATGGTAATTTAGACGGAAGTACAATTGAAGAAATGCAATATAATTCAATGTCAAAAAAAATGCTAGAGCAAAAAGGTTTTGACTATGTGGCATTAGGTCATATTCATAAAAAAAGTTACAATGAATATGAAAATCAAAAAATAGTATATCCAGGTTCTACGCTATCATTAGGATTTGATGAGCCAGGAAAACATGGAATGATAGTAGGAAATTTAGAAAAAGACTACTTAAAATTGGAATTTGTTAAATTAGATGATAAACAATTCACAAAGACGGAATTAAATGTGGATAACATAGTATCAAAAGAAGAATTAATAGAAAAAATAAATGCATTAGATATTTCCGAAAATGAATATACAGAAATCGTATTAAGTGGAAAAAGAAATTTTGAAATTAATAGATATGAATTAATAAAATATATTACTAATGAAAATATAATAAAATTAAAAGATAGTACAAAAATAGCGTATGATTTAGACAAATTAAAAAATGAAACAACGCTAAAGGGATTATTCATAAAAGAGATGACAGAAAAGTTAAATAATTCAACTGAAACTCAAGAAAAAGAAATAATAGAAAAAGCAATAGAAATAGCTTTGGAAGCATTAGAATAGAGGTGTAATTTTGAAAATAAATAAAATTAAAATAAATTCATATGGAAAGTTAAAAGAAAAAGAAATTAATTTAAAAAATGGAATAAATATTTTATATGGTTCTAATGAAGCTGGAAAATCGACTCTATTAAGATTTATAGTAAATTCTTTTTATGGAATTTCTAAAAATAAAAAAGGAAAAGTTTATAGAGATTTTAAAAAGAAAAATCCTAAAATCTTTAATGAACAAATGGAAGATATATCAAAGGAATTTAATATAGACAAAAATAAAGGAAATGAATTTTTTTATGAACAAACAAATGTAGATGAAGATTTATTTTTATCAACAATAGTTGTAGGACAACAAGAAGTAAAATTAGAAAAATCACAGCAAGGAATGTTAATACAAAAAATTGCTAACTTAGTAGGAACAGGAGATGATAATGTTTCGTATAAAAGAGCAATAGACAGAATAAATAGAAGGCAATTAGATGAAATCGGAACAGAAAGATCTAGGGAAAAGCCAATAAACATTCTTGCACGAAAAATAGAAAACTTAGAAAATGAAAAAGAAGAATTAGAAAAATACAGTAACATAAAATACCAAATTGAAGAAAATAAAAACATATTAAAAGAGGAAATAGAAGAACTAGAAAAAGAAAATAATCTACTAAAGGAAATAAAAATATTAAATGAAAAAGAAAAACTAGAAAAAGAAAAAATAAATATTCAGGAAAATATAAAAAATGAAAATTTAGAAAAAATAAATTTATTAGAAAATAAATTAAATGAAATAAAAAATAATAATAAAAATATTTTAAATAATAAAAATGAAAAAAATAATAAAAATAATTTATTAAAAAATAAATTAAATAAAAAAATAATAATATTATTTTTTTTAATATTATTAATAAATATTTTACAATTTATTTTTATAAAAAATAAAATAATTAACATTATTTTTCTTCTTACAGCCCCAGCACTTTTAATTTATTATATATTTTCTAAAAATAAAATAAATAAAAAAATAAAAGAAGAAGAAAAAATAGAAAAAAATAATAATGAAATATTAGAAAAAATAAATTTAGAAATAAATAATATAATTCAAGAAATAAATTTATTAGAAAAAAATAATGAAGAAATAAAAAATAAAATAAATAATTTAAAAAATAATTATAATTTAAAAATAAATTTAGAAAAAGAAAAAATAAAAAATAAATATATAAATAAATTAGATAATTATAAAATAAATAATTTAATTAATTCAGAAAATATAAATTATGAAATAGAAAAAATACAAAAAGAAATAAATAATAAAAAAATTAAATTACATGAATTAGAAATTGATAAAGAAAATATAGAACCCAAATTAGATAATTTATCAAAAATAGAAGAAGAATTAGTTAACAATAATGAGGAAAAAGTAAACTTAAAAAAGCTAGAGAGAAGTATGAATTTAGCAAAAGAGATTTTAAACAAAGCATATGAAGAAATGAAAAATACAGTTACCCCTAAGTTTACAGAAAACTTATCTACAAATATTTCTAAGATAACAGATGGAAAATACAAGCATGTTAATGTATATGATGAAAACGGAATGGTTGTAGAATTAGAAAATGGAAATTATGTAGAAGCAAGTAGATTAAGTGTTGGAACAATAGACCAATTATATTTATCATTAAGATTATCAATGATAGATGATTTATCAGAAGAAAAAATGCCAATAATTTTAGATGAAGCATTTGCATATTTCGACACAGAAAGATTGAAAAATATATTGAAATATTTAAGTGAGGAATATAACAATAGGCAAATAATAATTTTAACTTGTACTGAAAGAGAAAAAGAAATATTTGAGAAAGAAAATATTGAGTATAATTTAATTAATTTATAAAAGTTATATTACTTGAAAAATCAACCAATTTATAGTATAATATCGAAAGTATTTTAAAAATAAAGGAGAAATTATATATGTTTGAAAAATTAGAAGCAGTAGAAAAGAGATATGAAGAATTAACAAAAATGATAAGTGACCCAGAAGTAATATCAAATCACACAGAATGGCAAAAATTAGTAAAAGAACATGCAAGTATAGAAGATGTAGTATTAAAATTCAGAGAATATAAACAAGTAAAACAAGCAATGGAAGAAGCAGAAGAATTAATGAAAGACCCAGAAATGAAAGAACTAGCAGAAGAAGAATATTATTCATCTAAGGAAAAAGTTCCAGTAATAGAAGAAGAACTAAAAATATTATTAATACCAAAAGACCCAGATGACGATAAAAATATAATGTGTGAAATTCGTGCAGGAGCAGGAGGAGAAGAAGCAGCACTATTTGCAGGAACATTATTTAGAATGTATGCAATGTATGCAGAAAGAAAACATTGGAAACTAGAAATATTAAATGAAAATGAAACAGGTCTAGGTGGATACAAAGAAATATCTTTTATGATTACAGGAAAAGGTGTATATAGTAGACTAAAATTTGAAAGTGGTGTTCATAGAGTACAAAGAGTACCAGATACAGAAAGTAGTGGAAGAATACACACATCAACAGCAACAGTTGCAGTATTACCAGTAGTAGAAGATGTAGAAATAGATATAAATCCAGCAGACATAAAAATGGAAGTATTTAGAGCATCAGGTGCTGGAGGACAACACATAAACAAAACATCATCAGCAGTAAGATTAATACATGAACCATCAGGAATAGTAGTAGAATGTCAAACAGAAAGATCTCAATTTCAAAATAAAGACAATGCCATGAAAATGTTAAAAACAAAATTATATGAAATAGAAAAACAAAAACAAGACAGTGAAATATCAAATGCTAGAAAATCACAAGTAGGTTCAGGAGATAGAAGTGAAAAAATCAGGACATATAATTATCCTCAAGGAAGAATTACAGACCATAGAATAGGAATGAGTATATATCAAATGGAAAACTTCCTAAATGGAGACATTGATGAAATGGTTGATAATTTAATAGCAGCAGATAGAGCTGAAAAATTAAAAGGAGAAGAATAAAAGTATTATAAAGTAATTTCGACTAGAATTAAAAGTTGAAATTACTTTATTTTTATGCATACAAAAAGTAAAAGTAACATGAAAAAGCTTTGATAGTCTTTTTCATGTAGTTTTGATACTTTTCTTATTGTATAGGAAACACTATGAAACTTGTAAGTTACGTAACTCGAAGTGAAAATAAATTCAATTTTAAAATTTATTTTCAAAAGAAAAATTAATAGAATAAAGTATAAAAAAATTGACAAAATGCATAATATAGTATATACTAAGTATATACGAGAGGAGTTGGTAAAAATGACAACAACAATTCAAAAATGGGGAAATAGCCAAGGTATAAGAATACCTAAGACAATATTAGACGCAGTTAAGTGGACAGAAAATGAAAAAATAATACTTGTAGTAGATAACGAAAAAATAATAATGGAAAAGGCAAAGAAAAAGAGAAAAAATATAAAAGAATTATTTGTTGATTATAAAGGAGAATATGAACCAATAGAAATAGAATGGGGAGAAGCAAAAGGAGAAGAAATATGGTAAGACAAGGAACAATTATAAAAATTAATTTTAATCCTCAAGCGGGACATGAACAAGCTGGTTATAGACCAGCAGTTGTAATAAGTAACAATATATTTAATGAAAAAACTAAGTTATCTATTGTTTGTCCTATTACAAATACAAATAATCATTTTCCATTGCATATATCGTTAGATAATAGAACTAAGACAACAGGAGTAATACTATGTGAGCATATAAAAGCTTTAGATTTGAATAGTAGAACATATCAAGAAGTAGAGAATTTACCAGAAGACATATTAAAAGAAGTTATAGATATTGTTTATTCAGAAATAGAACAGATATAAAAAGAAGTTATATATCATAAAAGTAGAAATGAGGCTATCAAAATATTATTTTATATTTTAGATAGCCTATATTTAATATTAAGATTAAAACATAAGTAGTTGTAATTACATATTTTTCTTTTATTTTGTACTTGCCCGTTTTTAATTCTTCCTTTTTTGTTAAGTGTAAAATATTTTAATTAATTTGCTTTTATATTTTTATATTACTTTTTAATTGATTGTTTTAATATATGAATAATAACAATTTCTAAGAATATAAATTGTATAAATAGTAAGATAATAAAACATAGAATAAGACAATACAGTAAAAAATATTTATACCAAATAATAATGTATAAAAATATAAAAACTAAAAATAAGGAGAGCATATGCAAGAGATTTTAAAAACAACCATGTTAGGTTTATTTTTCGGTACATTTGGGACTACAATAGGAGGAATAATAGGTATAAAACTAAAAAGAAATTCAAATAAATTTTTAAGTTTTATACTATCATTTGCATCAGGACTAATGATGGCAATAATATGTTTTGACTTAATTCCAGAGGCACTAAATATTAGTAATATAATCAGTGTAATATTAGGAATACTAATAGGAATAATCACAATGATATTTTGTGATTTAATAGTGCAAAAGAAATTTAATACAAAAGAAGTAAATATAAAAAAAGGAAAAACAAAAGAAAACGATTTACTAAAAACAGGAATCATAGTATCAATAGGTCTAGCAATACATAATTTTCCAGAGGGGTTAGCAATTGGATCAGGATTTGAAGCTTCAGTAAAATTAGGATTAGGTCTTGCAATAGCAATATGCTTACATGATATACCAGAAGGAAGATTCCAAAGTAGACACCCAGTTAAATATGCTTGAAAAACAATTTGAATTCAAATTTATCATAAATAATGTGGGGTTTACAGTAGCAAAAAGTATGGCATATTGGCTATTTTTTTACTTTAGTGAAATGCCATATGTGTAAAAATAGGAAATGTTGATATTTGAGTACTTACAAAGAATGGTTGCCATATTTTAATGTGCTGAGGTAAGGAGGCACTATCATAGATAGGGCATTCTTACCGTGAAAGGACAAGTTATGAGAAGAGAGGG
>CAUWFY010000064.1:0-7942 GCA_963558115.1 uncultured Clostridia bacterium | reverse complement strand
AAAATAGCGTCAAAGCAATATTTAGAATTAAATCAAGAACAAGTAAATAATATTGTTAAAGCTATGTCAATGGCTGGACTAGAACATCATATGGAATTAGCTAAAATGGCAGTAGAAGAAACAAAAAGAGGAATATATGAAGACAAAATAACAAAGAATATGTTTGCAACTGAATATATATATCATAGTATTAAATATGAAAAAACAGTTGGTATAATAGATGAAAATGAAGAAGATGAATATGTAGAAATAGCAGAGCCAGTAGGAATAATTGCAGGAGTAACACCAGTAACAAACCCAACATCTACAACAATGTTTAAATCAATTATTTCAGCAAAAACTAGAAATGTAATTATATTTGGTTTTCACCCATCAGCACAAAAATGTAGTAGTGAAGCAGCAAGAATTTTAAGAGATGCAGCAATTAAAGCAGGAGCACCAGAAAATTGCATATTGTGGGTAGAAGAACCATCAGTATTAGCAACAAAAATGTTAATGAATCATCCTGATGTAAATTTAATATTAGCAACAGGAGGAACAGGAATGGTGCGTTCAGCATATTCTTGTGGAAAACCAGCACTAGGAGTAGGGCCAGGAAATGTACCTTGTTATATACATAAAACAGCAAAACTAAAAACTTCAGTAAATGATTTAGTAATGTCAAAATCCTTTGATAATGGAATGATTTGTGCGTCAGAACAAGCTGTGTTAGTTGACAGAGATGTGTATCAAGAATTTGAAAAATTAATGAAAGAATCAGGATGTTATTTTGTAAATGACGAAGAAAAACAAAAATTAGCAAATAGCATGTTTGAATATACAGAAGAATACGGATATAAACTAAAATCTCATGTTCCTGGACAATATCCATATATGATAGCAAGAGAAGCAGGATTTGAAGTTCCAGAAGATACTAAAGTTTTAGTAGTATATGAAGAAGGAATAGGTGAAGAATATCCATTTTCAAAAGAAAAATTAAGTCCAGTTCTAACATATTACATAGTAGAAAATGAAGAAGATGGAATTGAAAAATCTGAAAAATTAATTGAATTTGGAGGATTAGGACATTCTGCCGTTATTCATGCAGAAGATAAAGAAACTATATTAAAATTTTCAAAAACAATGAAAGCAGGAAGAATTATAGTAAATTCACCATCTACACATGGTGCAATTGGAGACATATATAATACAAATATGCCATCACTAACACTAGGATGTGGCTCATTTGGAGGAAATTCAACAACTGCTAATGTATCATCAGTTAATTTAATAAATATAAAAAGAGTGGCAAATAGGAGGGTAAATATGCAATGGTTTAAAGTTCCAGAAAAAATATATTTTGAATCAGGCTCAATAGCATACCTAGAAAAAATGCCTAATATAGAAAGAGCTTTTATAGTAACAGATGAAGGAATGGTAAAATTAGGATATGTAGATAAAATTTTATATCATTTAAGAAATAGACACCAATATGTACACTCAGAAATATTTAGTAGTGTTGAGCCAGACCCATCTTTTGATACTATAATGAAAGGTGTAGAAGCAATGAAAACTTTTAAACCTGATGTAATTATAGCCTTAGGAGGAGGAAGCCCAATAGATGCTGCAAAAGGAATGTGGCTATTTTATGAACATGAAGATGCAGATCCAGAAGGATTGAAATTAAAATTCATGGATATAAGAAAAAGAACATATAAATTTCCAAAACTAGGAACTAAATGTCAAATGGTAGCAATACCAACAACCTCAGGAACGGGTTCAGAAGTTACATCATTTGCTGTAATAACAGATAAAGAAAAAAATAAAAAATATCCATTAGCTGATTATGAATTAACACCTGATGTAGCAATAATAGACCCTGACTTAGTAATGAGTCTGCCAAAAACTGTAACAGCTGATACTGGAATGGACGTACTAACACATGCATTAGAAGCATATGTGTCAAATATGGCCTCAGATTATACTGATGGTTTAGCTGAGAAAGCAACAGAACTAGTATTTGAATATTTAGAAAAAGCATATAATAATGGAAATGATAAAAAAGCTCGTGAAAAAATGCATAATGCAAGTACAATAGCAGGAATGGCATTTACAAATGCATTTTTAGGAGTAAATCATTCAATAGCACATAAAATAGGAGCAGAATTTCATTTACCACATGGAAGAATAAATGCAATATTATTACCATATGTAGTAAGATATAATTCAAGTAAACCAAGTAAATTTGTATCATTCCCTAAATATGAATATTTTATTGCAGACCAAAAATATGCACAAATAGCAAAAAAAGTTGGATTAAAAGCAGATACTGTAGAAGAGGGAATAAATAGCCTAATCGAAAAAATAAAAGAATTAAATAATATTTTAAATATTCCAAAGTCATTTAAAGATGCAGGAATAGATGAACAAGAATTTCTAGCAAAAGTAGACATGTTAGCAGATAGAGCATTTGAAGATCAATGTACTACTGCAAATCCAAGAGTACCATTAGTTAGTGAAATTAAGCAGATATTGTTAGATAGCTATTATGGAAAGTAAAAAATTATTCTAAAACTGTAAATTATATTAATTAAGTAAAATTTTGAAAAAAATCAAAAAATTCTTGCAAGTAATATAAAAATTATGTTAATATATAATGAATTAAATATAAAATAATTAATATATTATTCCAAGAAAGGAACATGCAATATGAAAGAAATATTTCAAAAAATTACTAATAGAAAAATAAATCAAGATGAAAAGGTAAAAAAAATAGTAGGAAATATAGAAGAAAAATTTAATGCAGCAGAAGGAGAGGAAGTAGCAACAAAACAAGCAGTTGAAGAGGCGATAAAAAAGTTAGAAAAAACACCAGGTTTATCAGAAGCAGTATTGAGGGAACTGTTAGTAAGAAAAGATATATCTAATGCAATTCCAGTAGAAACAATAAAAAACATTCCAGAAAGTGGTATCCCAAATGATACATTAGTAGAAGTTGTAGAAAAATTATCAGATGAATTACCAGATAATAAAGTACTAGAAATAGCAGAAGAGACAGATTTGGGTTTACAAAAGAAACAAAAAATATTTGAAGCTGTTTCAGATCCAGAAACTAAAAGAAAAAAGCAAGAAGAGTTGTTAATAAGAGAACTAGATAAAATTTATATGAATATTAGTTCAGAACAGGGAGAATTTGAAATATTAGAAAATATAAACAGAGTATTACAAGTAAATCCAGATTTAGATAGTGAAAAGATGAAATCATTAATTGACAGAATTTTAGTCAAAAAGATGGTATTAAATTATATGAATTTTAATATTACAATGCCAAGAAAATTTGCTGAATTAAAGAGTGTAGAAGAAATGTTTTCTGAAGATTTTCCTAAGATAGCAGAATATGAATATAAAAAGATGCCAAGAATAGATAGAGAAGAAGCAAAATTTCAATTTGAAGGAATGAAATTTAAAGAAGACTTATTAATTGAAATGGCAAAGAATATTGCAGAAAATTATAAAAAAAATGGATTCAAAAGATTGGTCATACCACAATCTAAAAGCATGAGAGAAATAAACAAAGAAGAAGAAGAAAAATTTATAGAAAATATAATGAAAGAAGTAGAAAGAAAAGGTGGAACTTTAAACACTATTTCAATAATAGATGCTAAGGGGCAAATAAAAGGAAATATTGAAGAAAGCGAAAAAATAAAAGAATATGTAACAAAGATTGGAGAGTTGCCTCAAAAAGCAAAAACAGAATTTATAGAACAAGGAAAGAAAATTATTACAGACCAAGATTTATTAAATATAAGTAATTATTGTAATAAAGTAGGTTTATATCAATCATTAGCAGAACTAGGACAGACACAAGCAGAAAAAGTAGTAGATAGTTTTATAGAAATTATAGAAAAAAGAAAACAAATGAAAGAAAATAAAAGTAAGAAAATAGCACCTAAAGAAGAAATTCCAAAAGTTAAAGCAGCAAAGTTTATTGACGAAAGATAGAAAAAGAGGCAATTCTAGAGATATTTTATATATTCTAGGATAGCCTCTTTTTTGGTTTTAGAATATAAATTAAATAAGAAAATTAATTCATCAAAAAGACACAAATAAAATATAAAAAGGAAACAATAATAATATAAAATACGCATATACTAAAGATAGAAAAAAATAAAATCATACAAGGAGAGAATGCGTATGAAAAAGAAAAACAAAGAAGTAAATTTAATAAAAGTCGAAAACTTTTTAAACTATCAAGAAAAAGTTGAAACTAAAGGAAATACATTTCAAAAATTAATGGTAATATACCAAATGGCAATAAAAGAATTAGAGACAAAATTAGAAATACTAAAAGAAGAATTTAAAGTATTTTATGATTATGATTTAATAGACCATATAAACACTAGAGTAAAAAGACCAGAAAGTATAATCGCTAAAATGAATAAAAAAGGATATGAACTTACATACAAAGACATGATAGAAAATATTAATGATATAGCAGGAATAAGAATAATAACACCAATAATAAAAGATATTTTTACAGTAAAAAAATTAATAACAAAAATACCAGGAATAAAGGTACTAAAAGAAAAAGATTATGTTACAAAGCCAAAAGAAAGCGGATATTCGAGTTATCACATGATTATAGAAGTGCCAGTAACATTATCAAAAGAAATTATGTATGTAAAAGTAGAAGTACAAATAAGAACAATGGCAATGGACTTTTGGGCAAGTTTAGAACATAAAATGAAATATAAAGGAAAAGAGCAAATAACAAAAAAACAATCAAAAGACCTAGTTGCATATGCAAAGATAATTAATAAATTAGATGGAAAAATAATGTTGATGAGAGAATAGAATATTAACAATAGAGATTATAATAACGTATATAAAAATGAAAAATTATTTAATTGTTTATTTGAAAAACGTTCAAAAAATGAGGGATTAAGTCAAAAACTTCAAAAACCTCATTTTTTTTGAGCAATAAGAAGGATTTATGTAAAATGCGTCGAATAATATAATTACGGATAAATAATTGAAATATTTTAAGGAAAGTGAGGCTAAAATGGCAAGATATAGTGATGAAATTATTGATGAAGTAAGACAAAATAATGATATTGTAGATATAATTTCACAATATGTTCATTTAAAAAGAAGTGGAAGAAATTATTTTGGACTATGCCCATTTCATAATGAAAAATCACCTTCATTTTCAGTATCACCAGAAAAACAAATATTTCACTGTTTTGGTTGTGGAGTAGGAGGAAATGTATTTACATTTTTAACAAAAATTGAAGGTATAAATTTTGTAGAAGCGATACAAATGCTTGCAGATAGAGCAAATATACAATTACCAACCTTGGAAAATAATCAAGACTCAGCAAGAGAAATGCTAAAAGCAAAAGTATATAAAGTAAATGAATTTACAGCAAATTATTATCATGAGCACTTATATAAACCACAAGCAAAAGAAGCACAAGAATATATAAAAAAGAGAAAATTAACAAATGATACATTAAAAGCATTTAAAATAGGATTTTCAGGAAAATTTGATGAATTATATCAAGAACTAAAAAAACAAGGATTTGAAGAAAGAGAGATACTTGAATCAGGACTCGTAAATAAAAACGAAAGAGGACAATTTATAGATAGATATAGAAACAGATTAATGTTTCCAATATGTGATGTAAGAGGAAGAGTAATAGCTTTTGGTGGAAGAGTATTAGATGACTCAAAACCTAAATACATAAACTCACCAGAAAATGTTGTATATAGTAAAGGAAGACATCTATTTGGTTTAAATGTAGCAAAAAAATATGACATAAAGAAAAAGTTATTAATAGTAGAAGGATATATGGATGTAATATCTTTACACCAAAGAGGAATCCATAATGTAGTAGCATCATTAGGAACAGCACTAACACAGCAACAAGGATATTTACTAAGAAACAGTACAGAACAAATAATACTAAGCTATGACTCAGATGAAGCAGGACAAACTGCAAAATTAAGAGCAATGGAAATATTACAAAATATGGGATGTGATATAAGAGTGCTTCAAATGGAAGGAGCAAAAGACCCAGATGAATTTGTAATTAAATATGGAAATGCCAGATTTCAAAATGCGATAGACAAAGCAATTTCAGTAATAGAATTTAAAGTAAAAATACTAAGGCAAGAATTGAATTTAGACAGTATAAATGATAAAATTAAATTTTTAAATGAAATAGCAAAATTAATATCAAAGATAGATAATAATATGGAAAGAGAAATTTATATAGAAAAAATTTCTAAGGAATATGATGTATCAAAAGAAGCTATTTATGCTGAAGTAAATAAACTTACATATAAAGATACAAAAGATGCAAAAATACTAGAAAAAGCAAAACCTGTAATAAAAAAACATACAAATAATGATAATAATGTATCTGAAATAATTAAAAGAAGAGAAAATACTATATTATCAATATTGCTATCAGGAGATTTGAATATATATCAAATTATAAAACAAAATATTCCAGCAGAAGAATTTAAATATGAAATAGACAACAAAATTGCAAAAAAAGTGTATGAAGAATTCGAAAAAGGAAATAGTAATATAAATGCCATAATAGACAATTTAGAAGAAGAGGAACAAAACCATATCACAATGATAATGGCAGAAGATTATGGAATAGAAGATATTGAAAAAGCAATAGATGATATAATACAAAGTTATGAAAAAGAAAAGTTAAATGATAGAAAATATGAAATATTAGAATTATTAGAAAATGAAGAAAATCAAGAGGAGAAAAAAAAATTAGAAAGAGAACTTAGCGAAATAATTATAAAACTTTCAAAAATTAAGTAGAGGTGAATTTGATGTCAAATAATAAAGAAGAATTAAAAGGAAATTTAGACGAATTAAATATGAAAAAACTAGAAGAAACTAGAAAGAAAGTAAAAGAAAAAGCAACAAATAATAAAGATACAGAGGAAAATGAAAAATTAAAACAAGAAAAAGTAAATAATATATTAAGAAAAGCAAAAGAAAAAGGAAAAATAACATATGGAGACTTAGCTTCAGAGTTAGATGATGCTAATCCAGAGCAAATAGACAAAGTATTTGATGCATTCGAGGAATTAGGGGTAAATCTTTTATCAGATGATATGGAAGAAGAACCAGATTTAGAAGATTTAAAAGAAGTTGAAGAATTAAAACTAGATGAAATAACAGATACAAGTTATGAAGGTATAAATGTAGATGACCCAGTTAGAATGTATTTAAGAGAAATAGGAAGAATACCATTATTAACATTTGATGAAGAACTAGATTTAGCAAAAAGAATCTTAGAAGGAGATGAAGATGCAAAACAAAAATTAGCAGAATCAAACCTAAGATTAGTTGTAAGTATTGCTAAAAAATATGTTGGAAGAGGAATGCTATTTTTAGACTTAATCCAAGAAGGAAATATGGGACTAATAAAAGCAGTAGAAAAATTTGATTACACAAAAGGATTTAAATTCAGTACTTATGCTACATGGTGGATAAGACAAGCAATAACAAGAGCAATAGCAGACCAAGCAAGAACAATAAGAATTCCAGTTCATATGGTAGAAACAATAAATAAATTAATAAGAACATCAAGACATCTATTACAACAATTAGGAAGAGAACCAAGTCCAGAAGAAATAGCACAAGAAATGGAAATTCCAGTTGAAAAAGTAGTAGAAATTCAAAAAATAGCACAAGACCCAGTATCTTTAGAAACACCAATAGGAGAAGAAGATGACAGTCATTTAGGAGACTTTATTCAAGATGATGATAGCCCAGCTCCTCAAGACTCAGCAGCATACACAATGCTTAGAGAACAACTAGAAGAAGTAATGAACACATTAACACCAAGAGAAGCAAAAGTATTAAAATTAAGATTTGGATTAGAAGATGGAAAATCTAGAACACTAGAAGAGGTAGGAAGAGAATTTA
>CAUWFY010000063.1:0-7966 GCA_963558115.1 uncultured Clostridia bacterium | reverse complement strand
CTAAATTTATAATTAAAGTTTAAAACATCTTCAAATTTATTTGAACCATCTATATTTGTTTTCATACATAAAAAACATATTCCTGTATTAAAACATATTACTTCTATTTTTGTAATTTTGAAAAAGATTCCTTTTTTCTCTCCTGCTTTTCCATGAATGTCTTTTTTTATATTATATTCAAATATTGTGCATGGATATTTACACAATATTGCTGATTGTGTTTCTATTGGTAATTCCTTGAATTTACCATATTTTGCATTTGTAAAACTAAAACTTGAAAACAAAAAATCTCTCATTTTGGGCGAAAAATATTTGTATAATTTCAAGTCTTTTTCTTTTTCAAATCTTTTTAACTTGCATTCCTTATCTTTTAACATTTTTAGTATGAATTTTTGATATTTGTTTTCCTTTACTACGAAAGGATGTATAAAGTATGTGTATTGGTAGTTTGTCTTTAGTTCCATTTTTATCACCTTTTCTTATTTTCTACTCATATTGTAACATATGTTATTATTGTATTTCAATAGAAAAATATTTAAGTTTTAATATTTTTTATTAAAATCTATTTTATCATATATCACATACTCTGAAATTTTTAGTTTAACAACAGAAAATGAAAAGAAATTGTTATTAAATTTATTTTAAAGAATTTATCTATAATTTTTTGATACAAAAAATACTAGAAACTCTAATATTTTAGACATTTCTAGCATTTTTTAATTATATTCCTTTTAAATTTTTATATCTTATATATGCATATACAGCCCCACCTATTAATGCTATTACTATACAAGTAATTCCTATTCCTGCACCTGCAAATGGTAATTTTCCTGTTGGAGCAACTGTATTATCTTTTCCAGGCTTGTTATTAGAATTACCATTATTGGTATTTCCACTATTTGAATTTCCTGAACCACCATTATTATTTGAAGCTTCTACAACTGTAACTGTACAACTTGCTTTTTTATTTCCATCTTCTGATACTACTGTAATAACTGTAGAACCTAATTTTTTAGGAGTAATTTTTCCTCCATTATCAACTGTTGCTACTGTCTCATCACTTGAACTCCATGTTACAATTTTACTTGTAGCATTTGTTGGATTAAATTTAGGTGTTAAAGTTAAAGTTTTACCTAATTCTACTTTTGCAGTTTGTGGTAAAGATATGCTTTCTAATGCGATATCTGGTTGTAGGTTGTCAACTAATATGCAACCATATAAGTCTTTAACTTCTTTCCCTGGAAAATATAACCACATATAATATAGACCACTATCTGATACAGAAATCTTACTTTGAGGATATCCTTCTCCATTCAAACCATTTAAACCGTGTCCATTCCAAAACTGCCAAGTAGTCCAATTTGATTTAGGAACTTCTTTTTTCAATAAATTTTCTAATTCTAGAAAATCTCCATTTTTCTCTTTAATTTCTTTATATTTATTTATAAGCTTCTCATCTGTAATCTTTTCGTATTGATACGATGGAGTATTACTACTTAAAACATTTCTTAATGCAATAGTAATCTTATCATCACTTGATAAACTTCCCATCTCTTTACCATTAGATATTACTGTATAATTAGAGACTTGCAAAAAAGGCATTTTCAAATCTACTTTTTGTCCTTTTACAACATCTTTAGTTTCTGTTTTATCTTTTATACTAATATAGCCACTATCCGTAGTATCTATAACATTTTTCAGATCTTTAGTTGATGATATAATATCTACTACTGCACTACTTTCAGTAAAATCTGTAATTAAATGCCATGTTGTTACTTCTGTTGCTTGTGTTGCTGTAAGTCCAAATTCATATTCATGTGTTTTATCCAAAGTTAATCCTTCAAAAGTAAATTTCATACTACCATTATTTGAATATATATTTCTTGTTACTGTTACTCCTGTTGCTTTACAAATATTCGGTATAACTAATAGTGATATACTTAATAATAATATAATTATCAAACTTTTTGTTTTTTTCATTTTTTCCTCCCCTTTTCTTTTGATTATACATTATAATATATATCACTACTTTTTCTTTTTGTAAAGTGTCTTTTTCATTTTTTTACAATCTTTTACACTTTCCAAAATTCTCATTTGAAATGCAACAAAAAAAGACTAAAAAACTTTTTCTAGCCTTTTATTGTTTTTCTTTTATCTAAAACACTTATACTTCTGTTAATTATTCACCTTTTTCATAATAGTTCATATTCAAATCTCTTCCTAAATGCCAATTCCCTATAAAATCTACTAATAAATAATCATCTAAGTTATATGTTGGTTCTATAATTACTTGACCTTTATTATCTATTGAACCCCATTTTCCGTCTTTTTTTACTCCTACATATCCATATGCATTTTGTTCTGTTGCATCATCATAAATATAATCTACTACTACATTTCCATTTTTATCTACAAAACCATATTTTCCATCTTTTTTGCTCAGGAATAAAGTATTTTGTGATAATATATCTTTTATATTTTTTTCCTCAAATTTAAAATTATAATATTTATATTCATCATTTTGTCTTAGGTTTATATATCCTTTATCTTCATTTAACTCTATTAACATTCCAGTTTGTTTTACTTCAAAATTTGTATTCATTATATTACTATTATAGTTTTCATCTTCTGCTATATAAATATCTGCTGGTTCACTATATGTTATTGAGTTATATTGGAATGGTATTTTTTCATTTTTATCTATGTCTATAATTCCGGTTTTTCCATTTTTAGTTGCTATGAAAACTCCTGCTTTTGCTTCTTGAAGTTTATCATATTCTGGTTCTATTTTTATTTCTCCTGTTAATGTCATTACTCCATATTTTTGGTTTTTTATAAATATTACTCCTTGGTCTTTTGTTTTTAATATGCTTGATATATCGTCAAAGCCTTCTTTTAATATGTCTTGTCCTTCTTTATTTATAACTTTTTTAACTCCATCTTGTGTTACTACATATAAATCATTTCCATAAATTTTTTCTATTTTTTGATATTTATTTTCTAAAACTTTCTTTTTAGAATAGTCTATTATTCCATATAGTCCTGTGTCATCTTTTACTATATATCCTGTTTTATTATCTTTTCCTAAATTAGTTATTTCTGTATAGATTGGTTCTAGTATTGTATTTCCTTCATTATTTACTATTCCGAATTTATTTTCTTTTTGCACTAAATATGCATTTTTTATTCCTTTTACAGCATTTATTGAGTCATATTCTGGTTTTACTAACACTTTTCCTTTAAAGTTAATTATTCCCCATTTTCCTGCTTGCATAAATTTTAGTACATCTTGTTCATACCATAGATTATAGTTTTCGTCACTATTTGGTATTGCTTCTATCTTTTGATATTCTGTAAATATTTCTTCATTTTTGCTGTTTAATGCTTTTGTTTTATATTCTCCTGTTTCATAATTCACATCATATGTACATAAGAATATATCTGTTTTACTGTCTGGAATTATTATCATTTCTGCATATGAAGGGTCTATTACATTTTTTCCACTACTATCTATTACTCCCCATTTATTGTCATTATATGATGCAAAATAACTTTGACTCGTTATTTTTCCTTTTTCATCTTGCTTTGTTAGTATTCCTTTTATTACAAATACTGACATTATTATTACTATAAATGCAACAATTACTGCTATTACTTTTTTTATATTTAGTTTAGGTTCTTCATATCTTTTTCCTCTACTCATTGGAAATTTTCCTCCTAAGTTTTATTTTTATTAATCTTCTTTCTTTATAAATCTACAAACGATTATACTCATATCATCTTTAGCTTTTCCAAAGTTGTTGTCGATTGCTTCATTTAATATGATGTCTGCTATTTTCTTTGTGTTGTTTGTTTCTATGTCTTCTAACATATATTTTACCCATAATTCTTTGTTTTTGTATTCAACATTTGCATCTATAATACCATCTGAACACATTAGCATAATTTCTCCATTTTGTATGTCTCTATCAAAGGTTTGAATATTTTTTTCATTTATCATTCCTGTTGGTAATGATGTGGATTTTATTACCTGCACTTTTTTATTATTTTTTATATATGTTGGACAAGCTCCACTTTTTATAAATTCTATTGTTCCTTTATACAAATCTACTATCGCAATGTCTAAGGTTGCAAACATTTCTTCATTTTTATTTATTAAGCTTGTTGATATTAGCTCTAATGAAGTTTCTTTATCAAATCCTGATAATAATAAATTTTCTAACATTTTTAGAGCTTGTGAGCTACTTTCATCTGCTTCTTTTCCTGAGCCCATACCGTCACTTAATGCTACTAAATACTTTCCATCTTTCAATCTGATATTTAGTGTATTATCACCAGATACTAGATTTTGACTTTTATATGTCTCTGACATTCCTATCCCCATAACGTATTTATCTTCTGACATAAATATTTTTTTAGTTACGATTGAATTTTCTTCATTTAAAACTATTTTTTCTTTTAATATTTTTGAAAGTATTTCTTCTACTACTGTATTTAAAAAGTCTTTTTGAGAATATATTTCAATTATGTATCTATCTGGTTTTCTTATAGATATTTCTTCTATTTCGATTTCTTTTTGTTTTAACATTTCTGTTATTTTTTGTTCTTGTTTTATATATTGATTTTCTGTCTTTACTTCTTTTTCAATGCTTTTTGCAATGCCTGAAATTGCTTTAGAAACTCCTTTTAGTTGTGTTTCCATATTCTTTTTATTTTCAGTTAGCTTCTTTTTCCATACAAAATTTGTTTTACTTATTTTATATGACATATTTAATGTTCTTAACATTTGTATTATATTTTCTTCTAAATATTTACTTACTTCTTTATCATCAAATCCGATAATATAACTATTGCAATCTGCAAATATTTTTAATAAATCTTCTCTTGATATTTCTTGTTTATCTAATAAGAATTTAAAAATTTTGTCTATTATTTCTCCATTAACATTTGCTATGTCATCATATAATAAATTGTCTCTATATGGCTCTAAATTGTTAAGTAATTCTGTTATAAATATTTGTTTATTTTCTTCTCTTGATATTTCATTATCTATATCTTTTTCATTATATGTATCTGCTATTTTGTCTATTGTTTCAGAAACATTATTTAACTTATCTATTGTTTCCTTACTTTTTGTTAATGTTCTGTCTCTACTAACTGGTAAAAATTTTGAAGTTCCTACAAATTCTTCAATATCGATTTTTACTGATTTTGGAATTGCAAGTAATGCTATTGATGCTACTAATATTTCCTTAAAATGAATTAATTCTACTGTATATCCATTTGAAACATATGCTAAAACAATGTTTCCTATACAAAACCCAAGTATTACACCTATTTTACCAAATTTATTTAGTAAACCTGCTATCATTCCAGAAATTGCATATGCTGCTATCATTATTGGCTCTGAGCCTGTTATAATTCCTAATGTTACTCCTATTGTTATTCCAGATGTTGCTCCAACTAATATTCCATTTTTCCATCCTAATACTAAAACTATTAATATACTTAATATATTTCTCAAAGATAATCCAAATATTGCAAAATCACCAAAACAGCTTACGGCTATTGCTATTAGAAGACTTGTCCCTATTACTTCTTCTATTGAAAAAGCTCTCTTTTCTTTAAAATCTTCTAAAACTGGAATTGAATTTATAAATATTTTATAAAATACTACTGATATAATGGCATAGGTTATGCTAAGTAAAATATCATAAAAAGTAAATGATGATATTGCATATTTAACTAGTTGAACTAATAATGTAGCAATAAATATATTTTTTGCTACTTTTATTTTTTCATTTCTTTCTTCTTCATTGTATTTAGGTTTTATAATAAATATCGTTACAACTAATACTAATGCTGTTAAGAAATATTCTAAAGCTCCTCCTAGACCAAATTTTATTATATTTGCTATTGTTGAAACTACTACTATTCCTAATAATGGAACTGATGATGCAAAACACGCTCCTAACATACTTATGCTAAATAATGAAAATTCCCCACCAACTCCTACTAATGACAACATAAAAGTCACTAAATATATTACTATATTATTTTTATTAATTACTTGTGTCCATTTTTTTGGTATTTCTCTTTTTTCATTTTCTATTGTAGCTTCATTAATATTTTGAAACATCTTTACCACCTCTTCTAATTATATATGCTTATTTTACTACTTGTCCTTTGTGGTTTTTGTCTTTTTTAGTAGGTTATTACTAAAAACTTTTTTACATTTTACTTTTTTTTATTTTAATAAGTTTTACTTTTCTTGTTTTTACTATAAATTTACTTGTTTATTTTATTACATAATGTCTAAAAAAGCAAGACAAAGTAAAAAAAAAGACTGTCCCAGAAATATATTTTATATACTCTAGGTCAGCCTTTAACCATTTTATTTATTTAAAATTTTCTTTTTAATAAATATTACACCTGTTCCTAATACAACTAATGCTACTAATCCAACTGAAATTGGTATTATAAAGTTTCTATTTTCTCCTGTATTTGGTGTTACTATTACTGTCTCTGATGTTGATTCATCTGGTTCTTTAGGTTCTTCTCCTGGTACAAAGTTTCCAGGTGTTGATGGAACATCTCCTCCACCATTTGGTTTCTCAAGTTTTATAATTTCTGTTTCATTATTTAATGAGATATCGCCTGAGGTTGTTAGTATTTTTGAAACCTTTAATGTTGTATCTTTTGCTTCTGATGGTTTTAATGGTGTTTTTAGATTTTCTGTATATAATATTGTTTTTTCATTTATTGATGATTCTTCATTATTATATACAACTTCTGCAACTAAATTTTTCAAGTCTTCTAGATTTTTTACTTCCCATCCTTGGTTTAATTCTGGATTGTATCCCCAATCTTTATCTAGATAATCTATTACTGCTGATGGAATTATTGTTAATACTTCTCCTCCTTTAACACCATATTTATAATATTCTTCTGATGCATAATCTAATTCACTAGTGTTTACTGCTTTAATTTCATATGTTACTTCTAATTTAGAACCTTCAATTAATTCATTATCCATTTCTAATTTTATAAAGCCATTTTTTGGTTCATTGTTAGCTGATGGTCCCATATAAACTATACCATCTTTTAACCCTGTTACATTTCCTTCTTCATCTATTTCTAAGTCAGTAATTACTTGTCCATTTGCTAATGTCACTTTCATTGTTTTTACTCTCTTATTAAGATTTATTTGTTGTCTAGGTCTTTCTACTATTCCAAAGTCTATATTACTAATTCTATAAACATATTTATCTCCTGATGAAGCTGAAGTTGTTGTATCATATTCTATTCCAATTCCCATTGTAGGCGTACTTGAATCCATTTTTGTTCTAGTATAGTTCTTTTTACCTTTTTCAAGTGTTTTCATTTCTTCATCAATTTGTAGTCTTGAACCTTTTGGTGCTTCTTGGTCTTTGTTGTAATTATCTATAGCATCTGTCAATATTGTATCCACATTTTGTTTATACCATTCTTTATTATTAGTATCTCTAGTTTTATCATAAATTGTTCCTTTATAGTTTTGAACAGTATATTTTTCATCTCCCCAAGTATATGTTAATGTATAATCTCCTGGTATAAATCCTTTAATTGTAAAGTTTCCATTTTCGTCAGTTTCTCCTGTATATACTTTTCCATTTTCTACATTTTCTGCTAATATTACTTCTACATTTGCAATTCCTTTTTCGCCTTTATCATATTTTCCATTACCTTTTCTTTCTTTATTTGTTTGTAATGTAGGCATATTTGTTTCATCTAAAAATACTGTTCCTGCTAATTCTCTTGCATCTGCAACTTCTAATTTTAATGATGGGCTAGAATCTGTATCATCTTCATATGTTGTTTTATCTTCTGGTTTTGCATTTCCTGGGTTTGAATCTAAATCAATTCCTGCATATGCTTTTCCATCTTCTCCAAATGTTGAATAAGAATTTATTTCTACTACATTTTC
>CAUWFY010000062.1:0-8114 GCA_963558115.1 uncultured Clostridia bacterium | reverse complement strand
TGTAGAAAAAATAGTATTAAAGTAATAGAAGCATTTCAAGAATGTAATTTACAAGAAATGCATTTAATGTCATCAACAGGTTATGGAATAGATGAAGCTGGAAGAAATAAAATAGAAGAAATTTATGCAAAAATTTTCAAAGCAGAAGATAGTTTAGTAAGAGCACAATTTATTTCAGGAACTCATGCATTAGCAATTACTTTATCAGCTTTATTAAGACCAGGAGATAAATGCTTAAGTATAACAGGTGCACCATATGATACTTTGCAAACTGTTATAGGAGTGGGCAAAGAATATAGTAAAAGTTCTTTAAAAGCATATGGAATTGAATATGAACAAATAGAATTAATAGATAATGATTTTGACATAGAAAAAATACAAGAAAGGTTAGCTAAAAAAGATATAAAACTTATAGAAATTCAAAGGTCTAAAGGATATTCGACTAGAAAGAGTCTAACAATAGAAAAAATAGAGAAAGTAATCAAAGCAATTAGAGAAGTAAATAAAGAAGTAATAATAATGGTAGACAATTGTTATGGAGAATTTGTTCAGGATAGAGAACCAATAGAAATTGGAGCAGACATTGCAGTAGGTTCTCTTATGAAAAACTTAGGTGGAGGAATAGCAACAAGTGGAGCATATATAGTAGGAAAAAAAGAATTAATAGAATTATGTGCAGAACGATTAACTGCACCGGGTATAGGTAAGGAAATAGGTCCATCATTAAACCAAAATACTCAACTTTTAAAAGGACTATTTTTGGCACCAGAAGTAGTTAAAAGTAGTGTAAAAACAGCAATATTTGCAAGTTGTATTTTAGAAGAATTAGGATTTAAAGTAGAGCCTAAATATGATGAACCAAGAGCAGATATAGTACAAACAATCGAATTAGGCTCAAAAGAAAAATTAGTAAAATTTTGCCAAGGAATACAAAAAGGATCACCAATAGACTCAAATGTAATACCAGAGCCAAGTCCAATGGGAGGATATGAAGATGAAGTAATTATGGCAGCAGGTACATTTACTGAAGGTTCAACAATAGAATTAAGTTGTGATGGGCCAATAAGAGAGCCATATATAGCATATATGCAAGGCGGACTTACTTATGAATATGGAAAATATGGAGTAATAAAAGGAATTGAAGAGGGATTAAAATAATAATATTTTTAATTAAGTAAATAGAAAATAAAGAAATATTAAATATTATAGGATTTTAAAAATATGGAGGAAATATTATGCTAGAAAATAAATTGGGAATAAGTAATCCAGTAGAATTGGCAAAAGAAGAAGAAAAATTGACAAAAAAGAAAGCAATACAACTGTTTGAAACAAAAGAATTAGAAAATATTGAAATAGGAACTTTCAATGGATTATCGAAGATACATAAATATTTATTTGAAGATGTATATGAATTTGCAGGAAAAATCAGAAAAGAAAATATTTCAAAAAGTAATTTTAGATTTGCATCAGCAATGTATTTAGAAGAAGCTTTAAAAAAGATTGATAAAATGCCACAATCAAATTTTGATGAAATTATAGATAAATATATAGAAATGAATATAGCACATCCATTTAGAGAAGGAAATGGGAGAAGCACAAGAATATGGTTAGATATGATTTTGAGGAAAGAAATAGGCAAGGTAGTAGATTGGAGTAAAATAAATAAAGCAGATTATTTATTAGCAATGGAAAGAAGTCCAATAAAAAATGTTGAAATAAAATTTTTATTAAAAGAAGCATTGACAGATAAAATAGATGATAGAGAAGTTTATATGAAAGGTATAGATGCAAGTTATAATTATGAAGGATATTGTTTGTATACTACTAAAAATTTAAATGAGGAAAATTAAATTTAAGAATATAAAAATGTTTAGTATTATAGAAAAACTACATTTTATAATAATACAAAAATAATTAAATAAGAGTTAATAGTTATCATTTAATAAATAAACTAGCTAGTCTTAAGCAAAGGCAAAGCTAAATTCTAAGAAAGGAATTAAGCAAAATGAAAGTAGTTGTAATAGGAGGAGGACCTGCTGGAATGATGGCAGCGATAACTTCTAGAGAAAATGGAAATGATGTGACAATAATAGAAAAGAATAATCAACTAGGAAAAAAATTATTAATAACAGGTAAAGGAAGATGTAATATAACATCTTCTTTAGATATGGAAGAATTTATAAAAAACACGCCAGGAAATGGAATGTTCTTATATAGTGCATTTCAAAAATATACAAATCAAGATATTATAAAATTTTTAGAAAAGCAAGGACTGAAAGTTAAAGAAGAAAGAGGAAATAGAGTATTTCCAATAACAGATAAATCTTTGGATGTTTTAAAATGTTTTGAATCAAAAATTAAAAAACTAGATATAAAATTAAATTTTAATGAAGAAGTAAAAGAATTAGTAATAAATGAAAATAAAGAAATAATAGCAGTAAAAACAAGTAAAAGAGAAATAAAAGCAGATAAAGTAATATTAGCAACAGGTGGAAAAAGTTATCCATTAACAGGTTCAACAGGTGATGGGTATAAAATGGCAGAACAGTTAGGACATAAGACTACAGAGATAAAACCATCATTAGTTCCATTAGAAATTTATGATAGAAAACTATGTACTAAATTGCAAGGCTTAAGTTTAAAAAATGTATCAATAAAATTAATAGACAAGCAAAAAAATAAAGAAATTTATGAAGATTTTGGTGAAATGATATTTACACATTTTGGAGTATCAGGACCAATAATATTAAGTAGTTCGGCACATTTAGTTAGATATAAAAATATAGAACAATTAATGAAAGAAAAGAAAATAACATTAAAAATAGATTTTAAGCCAGCTCTAAAAGAAGAAAAATTAGATGAAAGAATATTGAGAGATTTTAATGAATTTAAAAACAAGCAATTTAAAAATGCTTTAGATAAACTATTACCACAAAAATTAATACCTGTAATAATAGGAAAAAGTGAAATAAATCCAAATAAAAAAGTAAATGAGATAACAAAAAAAGAAAGAGCAAATTTATTAAGACAACTAAAAAGTTTTGAGGTAGATGTAAAAGAATTTAGGAGTATAGATGAAGCTATAATAACAAGTGGTGGTATTTCTATAAAAGAAATAAATCCTAAAACTATGGAATCAAAAAAGATAAAAGGACTATTTTTTGCAGGAGAAATAATAGATGTAGATAGTTATACAGGAGGATTTAATTTACAAATAGCATATTCGACAGGATATGTAGCTGGAAGTGAAGGATGAAATTCATGCTATCGCAAAATTAAAAATATAAATTTAGATATGAAACAGAAAAATAAAGTTAAGTAAAGAAAGGTAATTAATGGAACAATTTTATACAATAAAAAATAATGTCGAGACAGAAATCGTAGAAAAAAAATCAAAATTTATTGCAAACTTAATCAAAGTAGAAAGTAAAGAAGAAGCAGAGGAAAAAATACAAGAAATTAGGAAAAAATATTATGATGCAAGACATAATTGTGTAGCATATAGAGTATTAGAAGATGGAAGACTAGAAGAAAAAGCAAGTGATGATGGTGAGCCATCAGGAACTGCTGGAGGACCAATGCTAAATATTTTCCAAAAAAATAATTTATCAAATGTTTTAATTGTAGTAACTAGATATTTTGGTGGCATTTTATTAGGAACAGGAGGATTAGTTCGTGCATATTCTGAAGCTTTACAAAGAGCAATAGAAGAAAGTACATTAATATTGAAAGTATCAGGTATAGAAATGAGGCTAATCGTAGACTACAATAATTTTGAAAAATTTAAGTATTATTGTAAAAATAATAATATTACTATAATATCAGCTAAATACTTGGAAAAAATTGAATGTAAAATACAAATGGAATTAGAGAAAAAAGAAAAATTTATAAAAGATTATGAAAATAAAGAATTAAATATATCAAACTTAGAAATTTTATCTAAAAAAATAATAGATAAAAGTATATGAATTTAGGGGTTTTGTAAAATAATGGAAAAATATGGTAACTTAATATTGCTTTTTACATTAATCCATACTATAATCGAAAAGTAAAAAAATTACAGAAGAATTTGGGAGGGTTAACATGAAAGAAAAAGTTACAGTTTTAATTGCTGATGATAATGAGGAATTTAGTAAAACATTAGCGTCATATATTAATGCACAAGAAGAAATGGAAGTTATAGCGAGAGTAAAAGATGGGACAGAGGCAGTAGACATTATCTTAAACGAATCTCCAGACATAGTTTTACTAGATGTCATAATGCCACATTTAGATGGGTTAGGTGTATTAGAAAATATAAACAAAGTAAAATGTGCAAAAAAACCAATATGTATAATGTTATCAGCAGTAGGACAAGACAAAATTACAAAAAAAGCAGTAGAATTAGGTGCACAATATTATATTGTAAAGCCATTTGATATAGAACTACTTATAAAAAGAATGAAAGAACTTAAATTTTATAAACCAGTTCAAACTAATAGCAATTTTATAACAAAAGAAATAAAATCTCAATATATAGAATTACCAGGAGAAGGAGCGAAAACTCAAGAAAACCTAGAAGCACTTGTCACAAATGTAATTCATGAAGTGGGAGTACCAGCACATATAAAAGGATATCAATATTTGAGAGAAGCTATAATGATGGTTGTAAATGATATAGATGTAATAAATCAAATTACAAAAAGCTTATATCCACAAATAGCAGGGAAATTCAACACAACACCATCAAGAGTAGAAAGAGCAATCCGTCATGCAATAGAAGTAGCATGGGGAAGAGGGCAACAAGAAGCAGTTGAAAATATCTTTGGATATACAATTTCTGCAAGTAAAGGAAAGCCTACTAATTCAGAATTTATTGCGATGATTGCTGATAAATTAAGATTAGAATTAAAGAGTGCATAAGATTATAGAAAAACTTAGAAGTGGAAGGGATAAAAGATTGGAAAAAATAAATACTAAACCTATAAAATATAAGAAAATACATATAGATTTAGTGAAATTTCGCTACTAAACCAATAAATAAAATAGTCAAAAAACAAAAAAATTTTCTTATTCATCGGTTCATGTTTTGAATATTTATAACATGAATATTGAAGAAGGAAGTTTTTTTATTATGGAGCAAATAAAAAAAGAAGAAAGTAACAAAAAGGAATTATCAAAATTATTTCGAAATAAAAACAAGTATTGATGATACAAAGTTCTATGTCAGAAAATGAATAAAATTTTCCGTAAGTGTATAAAAATTCCAAAAAAGCACATACTATAAAAAATACATAGGAGGAGAGAATATGGAAATGAATAATAATAAAAATATGGTAGTGCTAAAGAATTTACCATCTAATATAGTTGAAGAAGCATATGTGGTATTAAAATCTAGAAAGAAGGCTAAGAAATTACAGAAAATAGAAAAAAATACCAAAGAAAGTATTGGAGAATTTACCAGCAAAGATAGCTATGTTGTAAAAGAAGCAGAATTGTTAGTTTCAAGTTATTTAGAAAAGATAAATGAGAACAAAATGATATTAAATGTAAAAACAAAAAGAAAATATAAAAGATTAAAAAATTATGCATATATATCAAGTATTGTTATATGTTTACAGTTTTTGATATTAATAATTAAATAGTAATAAAACACTTTTTCCTAACATATAGTTTAAGAGAAAAACTAAGGAAGAGGTGTTTTTTTATGGATAGAGTAATGACTGTAGAAGAAAGAATTAGACGAGCTGAAGAAATTTATGAAAGAAGAAAAAAAAGAGAAAACTTAACAGAAAAACCAAAAATATATAATAAAGCAGAAGAAAAAAACATTGAGAGAAAAAAAGACATAAGATTATTAAAGAAAATAATAATGCAACTAGTAACTTGTCTGGTAATATATTTTATATTTTATACAACACAAAATAATGAATATATGTTTTCCAAAGAATTTTTAAATAAAGCAAAAGAAATTTTATCATATGATATGAATTTTGTGCAGGTATTTGAGAATATAAAGAATAATACGATGACATTTATAAATAATAATATAAACAAAAAGGAAAGTAATAATCAAAATCAGGATGCAATAGGAGGAGCAGAAATTAAATCAAACCAAGAAAAAAATAAAGAGGTAGATAAAGAAGAAAAACAAGAAAATAATTTTCAAGAACATCAGGAGGAAGAAAAAAAGGAAGAACAACAACTACAAGTTCTATCACAAGAAGAACAAGATATACAAAATGTGAAAAATACATCAACTTTTATAAAACCAATAGAAGGAAAAATAACATCAACATTTGGAAGAAGAGAAGAAGCAACAGGAAGAGTGCCAAAAAATCATACAGGAACAGATATTGCAGCAAATATGGGAACAAAAATAAAATCATCAACAGATGGTGAAGTAGTTTTGGCTTCTGAAGAAGGAGATTATGGAAAACACTTAAAAATACAGATAGGTGAGGTAAGTATCATATATGCACATTGCAATGCATTATATGTGAAGCAAGGAGAAAAGGTTACTCAAGGGCAAGAGATAGCAGAGGTTGGCTCAACAGGAAATTCTACAGGACCACATTTACATTTTGAGATAAGAATATCTGAAAGACTTGTAAATCCACAGAATATTTTAGAATTATAGTTAGGAGAAAATATGAAATTTAGAATTGATTTAAGAATATTTATTTTTTTGATTTTATTTTACTTAACTAATCAAATTGAAGTATATGTAATTATAATGTTTTTTGCAATTATTCATGAATTAAGTCATTTATTAGTAGGATTTTTATTAGGTTTTAAGCCTAATAAAATAGAATTAAATCCTTTTGGATTATCAATAGGTTTTAAATTAAATTTAAAAGATTATAATAGAAAAATAAAAAAGGCAAATGTAATTGAAGAAAAAAAGATAATAGTATCTATGGCTGGACCAATTGTTAATTTATTAATAATTTTTATTGTAAATAGATTAAATATAAATATATATGAGAAAACGATGATAATATATTCTAATCTGTTACTAGTTTTATTTAATATTTTACCGATTTTACCTCTTGATGGAGGAAGAATTTTAAAGGGAATTTTACATATATACTTTGGTAAGAATAAAGCAGAGAAATATACTTGTAACATATCATTTTGTATTTTAATAATATTAACTGCTATATCAAGTATTGCAATATTATATTTTAAAAATATAGCTATTTTTTTAGGTATAATTTTTTTATGGATATTATATCTAAAAGAAGAGAAATTTTATAAAAATAGAAAAAAATTATATGAACTAGTTAAAGAAGAAAAAAATAAAGAGATTATAGAAAATGAAGTTGATATAAATTGTGAGGAAACTATTGAAAATAAAGTTAATTAATAGTAAACTATAAGAAAAAGTAATGGAAGGTGAAAAAATGCAAAAGATAAAATCTGAAAGAGGTGTGACACTAGTTGCACTAACTATAACAGTAATAATATTATTAATAGTGTCAAGTGTATTAATATATAATGCTAATGATAATATATACATAAAGAGGCTAACAGGTATGTATAATGATATTTCAAATTTGAGGGATAAAGTAGCATCATATTATAATGAATATGGAGCAATTCCAGCAAAAGTTGAATATACAGCAGTATCACATTTGAAAGATGCTGGAGCGATAGGCGCAAATGATGGAAAAAAATTTTATGTTCTTGATTTGGATAAATTAGATGGTGTAACTTTGAATTTTGGAAAAGACTATGAAAAAGTAAAAAATCAACAATATGTAGATGTGAATTTATTAAGAGATTTATATATTATAAATGAAAAAAGTCATAATATATTTTATTCAGAAGGAATACAAGTAAAAGATAATGATACAATAAAGATTTTTTATACTGATGATGAAAATATTGATAAGGTAGAAGTTCCTATTTTTGAAAAGAAATTAAATACTCCTGATTTGTGGACAGCGACAAACAAGAGAGATCCGGAATGGTATAGTTACAATGATTTAGAAATTAATAAAGAAAATGTAAATGTTAATGAACCAGTCTTGAAAGGGGAAATGACACCAATAAAATATACAGGTCCAGGTGCAAATGCTAGCGAGCAATCTGGAAGTAAATGGGCAAATGCAATGACAGAAGATGGAAGT
>CAUWFY010000061.1:0-8136 GCA_963558115.1 uncultured Clostridia bacterium | reverse complement strand
GAAAATGTGCAAATACAGTAGGTTCTGTTTTAGGTAGATACCATCCACATGGAGACAGTTCAGTTTATGATGCAATGGTAAGAATGGCTCAAGATTTTTCAATGAGATATATGTTAATTGATGGACATGGTAACTTTGGTTCTGTTGATGGTGACGGAGCAGCAGCTATGAGGTATACAGAAGCAAGAATGGCAAAAATTTCAGAATATATGCTAACAGATATAGAGAAAAATACAGTTGATTTTATGCCAAACTATGATGATAGATTGCAAGAACCAACAGTATTACCTGCAAGAGTACCAGCACTTTTAGTAAATGGTTCATCTGGTATAGCCGTAGGTATGGCAACAAATATACCACCACATAATTTAACAGAAGTTATAAATGGAATTATAAAAATTATAGATGAAGATGAAGTATCTGATGAAGATTTAATGAGTGTTATAAAAGGACCAGATTTTCCAACAGAAGGAATAATTTTAGGATTAGAAGGTATAAAACAAGCATATAAAACTGGTAGAGGAAAAATCACTTTAAGAGCCGAAACTGAAATAGAAGAAATGAGTGGTAATAGACAAAGAATAATAGTTTCTTCTTTACCATATCAAGTAAATAAGGCTAATTTAATAAAAGCAATATCTGATTTATCAAAAGAAAAGAAAGTTGAAGGTATTTCAGAATGTAGAGATGAATCTGATAGAAAAGATAAAGTAAGAGTTGTAATTGAATTAAAAAGAGATGCAAATCCACAAGTAGTATTAAATCAATTATTTAAACATACACAAATGCAAACAACATTTGGAATAATTATGTTAGCTTTAGTAAATGGAGTACCACAAGTTTTAACATTAAGACAATGTTTAGATTGTTATATAGATCATAGAAAAGATGTTATTTTAAGAAGAACACAATTTGAATTAGATAAAGCTTTAGCTAGAGCACACATCTTAGAAGGATTGAAAATAGCTTTAGATAACATTGATGAAGTAATTAATATTATAAGAAGTTCATATGATGATGCTAAAGAAAGATTAATGGAAAGATTTGGATTATCTGATATTCAAGCACAAGCAATATTAGATATGAGATTAAAAACTTTATCTGGATTACAAAGAGAAAAAATTGAAGAAGAATATAATCAATTAATGGAATTAATAGCTCATTTAAGAGATATCTTAAATAGTGAAAGATTAGTATTTGATATAATTAAAGAAGAATTACTTGAAATCAAAGATAAATTTGGAGATGAAAGAAAGACAAAAATTGTTGCAGCAGAAGGAGAAATAGATATAGACGACTTAATAAAAGAAGAACAAACTGTAGTTGCTTTCACACACTTTGGATATATTAAAAGAATGCCAATAGATACATATAAAAGCCAAAGAAGGGGTGGAAAAGGAATTACAGGAATAGCAACAAGAGAAGAAGATTTCGTAAAACAAATATTTACAGCTTCAACACATGATACAATCTTATTCTTTACTAATAAAGGAAAATTATATCATTTAAGAGGATATGAAATTCCAGAAGCAGGTAGAACTGCTAAGGGAACTGCAATAGTAAATTTATTAAGTTTAGATGCAGGAGAAAAAGTTTCGGCAGTAATACCAATTCAAAATTTTGCTGAAGGAAAATATTTATTAATGGCAACTAAAAATGGATTAATAAAGAAAACAGCATTAAAAGAATATGATTCAACTAGAAAAACAGGTTTACAAGGAATAACATTAAAAGATGATGATGAATTAATCGCTGTAAGACTTACTGATGGAGAAGATAATGTTGTTTTAGTTACAAGAAATGGTATGTGTATAACATTTGATGAAAAAGAAGTTCGTCCAATTGGTAGAGTATCACAAGGTGTAATTGGAATAAGAATGGATGACGATGACGAAGTTATAGGAATGGAATCAGTAATAGCAGGAGGAAAAGCGACATTACTTGCAATCACAGAAAATGGATTTGGAAAAAGAACAGAATTAGATGAGTATAGAGTACAAATTAGAGGTGGAAAAGGTGTTATAACATATAAAATAACACAAAAAACAGGAAAATTAGTTGGAGTTAGAATTGCAACAGAAGAAGATGATGTAATGCTTATTACAGATACAGGAACAATTATTAGAATTAGTGTAAAAGATGTAAGTTTATTAGGAAGAGCAACACAAGGTGTTACATTAATGAGAACAAATGACGGTGGAAAAGTAGTAAGTATAGAAACATTAACTCCAGAACTAAAAGAAGAAGAATAAAAATAGAAAATAAAAAAAGAAACTAAGGAATTTCCTTAGTTTCTTTTTTTAAATCTCAAATCATTTCCAAAGAAATAATAAATATCATAATAACCTGCAATTCTAGAGCCTATTCTTTCTTCATAATTTCTAAAAATATCTTTAATATTCAAGTTAGAAGAAATAATTGTTTTAGTTATTTTATTATTTAAATTTAAAATTCTTGTATTAATAATAGTAAATAATTCACTTAATTTCATACTGTTTAAACTTTCTGTACCTAAATCGTCTATAATCAACAAATCAGCTTCTAAAACAGATTTATATATATTTTCAGAAGGATTTTTTTGTTTGCTCATTTTGTAATCTATTACGCTTTCAAGAAGAATAGGTGCTGTTTGATATAAAACAGTTTTTCCATTTTTTATAAATTCGGCAGCAATACAATTTGACATAAAAGTCTTACCGTAAACCAGTATTACCTACAAAAAGCAAATTATGATAATTAGGATTTTCAAAGTTATCAACAAATTCTATACATTTATTTTTAATTTGAATTATATTATCTCTAGGAGAAATATTAAATTTATATTTTTCAAGATTTACTTCATTAGAGAATAAATTTTCATTAAATTTATTAAAATTTTCATTTCCTAAATTTGATACATTAGATTTATTAAATGAAACATCTAGTAATTTTTGCTTTAAGCAACTACACATTTCTGATTTATAATTATCAGTCATAACATAACCAGTATCTTTGCAGATTTCACATTCATATTTTGGTTTTAAGTAATTAAAATCTATATTATTTTCTTGTAAAATATTTTGTTTTTCTTTTTTTAAGATTTCAATTTTATCATATAAATCTGATAAAGAAGATTTATCATTATGTAAGATATTTTTAGCCGTTTGTAAAGCAAAAGAATTTAATTCATCTTCAATTTGCTTTAATCTAGGTAATTTATTATATAAATTTTCTTTTCTATTATCAAGATCTATTTCAGCTTTTAATTTTTTATAGTCATATTCTTTCAATAAAGAATTTAAAATTTCATTAGCCATTATATCCTCCCTTATGTATTATTTTGATTTGGAGTATTCATATTATTAGCATATAAAAAGTCTAAATTATCATATTGTCTTTGCTCATAATTAGATTTATTTACTTGTTTTTGTAAATCTTTTGTGTCTTTAGATAATTTTTTTCTTTGTTCAATAAATGCTGTTATTTCAGCAGGAGTTTTCAAGTTTCTATCATGCCAGTCTGTTATAATTGTATTAATATATTCAAAAGTAGGATTTTGTTTTAAAGTAGTTCTTTTTAAAGCAAGTTCAATTATACTCATGTCATACCCAAAATTTAAAACCCAATTTTCAATATATGCTTCTTCATATTGAGTAAGTCCGTTATATTTTCCAAGTTTTTTAGCAATAGCTTTTTTATATTTATTTAAAATTTCTTGTTTTTCATAATATTTATCTAAATCATTCCAAGTTTTAACTTTATTAGAAGACCAAGCTTCCGCAACAGTTTGAATATAATTTCTATGTAAAGCACTTCTTTTATAGCAATAATCAAATAAAGCAATCATAACTTGTTCATCAAAATTATATTTACTAAACCAAATATCAATATCATTATACCAAGATGGACCCATTATTCCTTGGAAATACATATTATTAATATGTTCAATAGCTTTAACTCTAGATTTATTTTTTGCTGTTTTTTCTACTTTTTCTTTAGACATTGTTAAATTTGGAGTATATAAATTATGAAGAGTAAGCTCTTGTAAATCAGAAATTATATAACCATTAGATTTTTTTGTTATTAAGTTATTTTCTTCTAAATATTTAATTCCATCACTAATATTTTTTAAAGGAATATTAAGTTTTTTAGATAAATCATTTAATTTTATATCTTTACCATATTTAGAAAGAAAAATCATATACATATATATTTTTAAATAATCACTAGGCATTTGAGATAAATGCTCAGAAAAAAATATATCTGGTATTACAGTTTCTGAAAATAAAAGTGTTTTTTCATTTTGTTCTAGCTTCATTATAAATCTCCTCTATTCATATAAATTAGTAATTCAAATTATATCTTTTTTAGACCAAAAGTTCAAGGTATAATAAAATTATTTTTAATTATATTTTTTGAAAATATTTATTATAAAATAAATTTAATAAAAAATAATATTAAAAATTATAAAAAAATTTTCAATAATGCAAAAATAAATTATTTATTATAAAAATATAATTTTTGTTTATTGATAAATTTAAACATATATATAAACACATAAATAATATCTTCACCATTAAATCCTATAATACTAAATATTAAAATAGGAAAATAAAAAATAATAATTAAAAAAATTTTTATATTTATATCATTAAATAAAATATTAACAATTATTAATAAAATAGAAAGCCAACAAACATTAAGAATAGCAGTAGAATAATCAATAATTCCCAATATTTTATTTTTAAAGTTATAATTTTGTGGAAAAATAAAATTCATATAAAACCTCCCTCAACGATTTTTGAAAAAGTTTTTCACATTTTGTGAAATATCTGTGGAAACTCCACCTAAAAATTCTCTTACAAAAGAATTTGCTCTTATTAAAAAATATATACCACCAATATAAATAAATTTATTAAATAAATTTGTTGAAGAAAAATCCATGGAAAATAAAATTAATAAAACTAAGGAAACAATAATCTGAATAAATAATAAAGAAAAAATATTTTTAAACCAAGATTTAAAAAACCAACTTGTTGAAGAAATACTCAGAGAAAGAAAAGCAAAAGGAGAAATAAGTATAAATACTTTTAGCATAACATATCTTAAAGCATAAGAAAAAACTAAACTTAATAAGGAAACAGTTAATATTCCTTTTATAAGGCCATCTAAAGAAAAAATATTTATTTGAGCTGTATCTATTGCCATTGTATCATTTATAATATTAATTAATTCAGAAAAATTTAAATCTTTGTTATAAAAAGAATATCCTAAATCACAAATTGCTGAAGATATATTAAAATTTAATGAAATAATTAAATCAACAATGAAAAAAGAGCAATTCATAAAAATACCACAAATAATGAATTTTATTAAAAAGCTAGAAGGTCTTTCTATATTAGAAAAAACTAAATGCGACATTAGATATTTGGCAGAATAGTAAATTAAAAAACCAATCAATAAAGAATTTGCAATTAAAAGTATTCCATCAGAAGTAGATTTTCCAAATATATTTTCAAAATTATTATTATTTAAAATAGAAGAATCTATAAAAGTTATTTTATCTAAGATAGAATAAAGACTATTATCGATTGAACTAAATAAATTTCCGATTATAGTGTTAATAGTATCAATTATAATTTGAGTAATATTTTCACTTTGTTCCAAAATACCTCCTAACCAACTAGAGATTTAATAGCTGATAATATTAAATCAATAGCTAAAATAAATGCATATGAAAATAACGAACCTTTAATCAATTTTTTACCAGTTCTAATTTTTTCTTCATCACCAAAGCTAAATTTTTTCATAAAAACACCAGTACCTACTGCAACAGCGGCAGCTGGAGTAGATATTTTTAAAATCCACTTTTCAATTTCTTCAAAAGCAGAATTAATTTTTCCTACAATTTTTGGTTCAGCAGCAAAAACAGAAGAATTAAAAGATAAAATAAATAAAAAAGATAAAAATAAAATAAATAAAAATATAAATAATTTATGTTTAAAAATTAAATGTTTTTTCATCAATAAAAACCTCCTTTATTTTACTTAAAATATGGAATCATATTTAACTTGCAAGGTGTATAAATTTTACTTCCATCAGATAGAAAAGTTAAAGCAGTAAAAGTTTGTAAATCTTGAGTAAAAAAATTAGTATCAAAAATATAATCATTTTGTATATAGGTACTAAAAGTTTCAGAAATATTAGAGTTTTCAGAATTTAAACTATTTGTAATATAACTAAATCTTGTTTCTTTTGCACTTTCAGAGATACTTTTTGAGAATTTTTCCTTATCTTCTTTCCCTAATTGTTTTTGAGCTTCTTCAATAGTAAAAATATCATCAGTTCTATACCAAATCTTATTAATTAAATTTTGAGTGATTACTTTTACATAAGCTTCATCCTTTATAGTAGTTTTCAATGAAGAATAACTTTGAGTGCTTACTATATTAATACACTTAGCTTCTCTGCTAAGAGAAAAAAATTCACTATCTGTTTTTGAAGCAAATTTATCATACTCATCACAAATGAAAGCAGATGGAAAGACTTTATTTTTAGATAAATTAGACATTACTTCTGTTTGAAAATCTAATTTTAAATATGTAGCAATTATCCTAGAAAGTAAGCTATATTCAGAAATATTCATATTTAAAACTACAATTTTACCAGTTGATAACACTTCAGAAAAGCCAGTAAATGAAAGTTTTGATAAGGGGGAACAAAAAGTTTTCATTACATCATAGTCTGAAATAAAAGTATTTGTAATTCTAGTTATTTCTGAAATTAAAATAGCTTTTGTTCTTTGATCGAGAAATTCAAATTCTTTTTGAAAAAAATCTAAACTAGAATTTAATTCATAAATATCTTTATGAGAAAGTTTTGATGAAATAAATAAATCCTTTAATATTGAAATTTTTTCTTTATAATAATTAGGAATAGTAATTAATTTATGAAGTTCTAAAAAAGTAACATACCCATTATTATAAAGTCTACACAATTTTATACATTCAGATAAAATAGTTTCAGCTTTATCTAACCAATAAGATTCAGAATTATTTTCTGAAAATAAAGTTAAAATAGTTTTTAATCTATTTGCTAATACTTGAGGTTTTAAGTTAGGTTTATGTAGAGGGTTATAAAAAGTATTAGAATTTAAACTAATTACAATCAAGTCAGAGTATAAGTTATATTTATTAACATATTCTAAAACTTGCTTATAATAATTTCCTTTAACATCAAGAATTAACATTCCAAGCTTTAGAGAAGGATTAGAAGAATTATATTTAATTAATTGTTCAGTAAAGGGATACATAGCACTAGAAGTTTTACCTGAGCCAATAGTTCCGGTAATTAAAAAATTTTGATATAATCCCGACTCTGGAATATAAATATTAGAATTAGAAATAGAATCAAAACCAATTAATAAATTTAATTTAGAAGAATTTGAGTTGGCAACTAAAGCACTAGAAAAACTTTTTTTATTATTTTTAATATTATTTCTACAACTTTTTTTAAATACTTTTTTAATAAAACGAGTATATATAAAATTACTAAAAACTAAATTAGAAAAAATAAATGTAAAAATATAAGTGATTTTAATATAACGCCATAAATCAGGATTTTTAGAACAAATATCAAAAGGATGTATTGCATAAGGAATTATAACTTCATCAGCAATGTATAATGGATAAAAAAGTTTAATAGCAAAAAAGGAAAAGACGATGAGGATAAATAACGAAAAAAATATCCTTTTTAACATAAATGAAAAATACCTCCTAAGTAAATGAATTTTTTTTGATTTTTAATTTTGAACCTTGTTGATTATGAAAAATTTTTATATCGAAATAAGTATATAATGTATATAAAGTAATAAAAATATTAATAATAAAAGATATAAAATAAAGATTTAAAATGTTGAAAATAAAATCACCACCTTACAATTTTTACCATAATACAATATTTTTTAACTTTTGTCTATACTTTTTAGGAAAAATATGTTAAAATTATAAAAATTGCTAAATAAGTTAGCATGGTATAAAGAAAAAGGGATTTAGCTTGAAATAAAATAAAAATTTTCATTGCTATTGAATCCTTTTAATAAACTAGGAAAGGAATGAGTTTTATTATGAATTTTAATAAAGATACAAGAATAGGAGA
>CAUWFY010000060.1:0-8211 GCA_963558115.1 uncultured Clostridia bacterium | reverse complement strand
ATCTTTAGAATTAAGTAGTTCAAGATTATTAGCTAAAAATGACGAAATAATTTTAAGTAACAAAACAGAAATTATTGAAATCGAAAGAACAGGAGGAAGACCACCAGAGCCTATCCCAGGAAACTTTAATCCAGCTACAAATGAACCAAAAGAACCAGATGGAGACATATCAGAGGGAATAATTATTTTACCACCTACAGGATTATCAAAAAATACAGTAATTTATATTTTATTAGGAATATCAACTTTAGGAATATTAACGTCTGGAATAATTTTAATAAAAAAATATGTATTAAGAAAGTAATATGAATATAGATATTATATAAAAAATAAGCCTAGATTATTCAAAATTTTAATAATCTAGGTTTATTTTGAAATAAACCTATTGACAAAAGAAATAAAAGATACTATACTATAAAAGTAATTTAATAACCGGTCCACTAGCTCAGTTGGCTAGAGCAGCAGACTCTTAATCTGAAGGTCCTGGGTTCGAATCCCAGGTGGATCACCAAAAAAAGCTATTATATGAATTATAATAGTTTTTTTCTTGGTATAGAATGTAAATGTCAAAAATTTTTGTAGGTTTTTAGTATATAAATAATTAAAACAATCTTATTTTTATCATCTAACATATAATTTTTTCTAATATTTCTCATATACAAGCTAATATTTTTCTCATAAAATGCCATATAATTGAAAAAAATAAAAAAATTACCAATAATCTTATCACAAAGTTTTGAAAGTGCAGAAACAATAAGACTTACGGAAATAATAAAAACAGAATGCTATTAAGAAAACAACGAAAACACCTGTAATAAAAATGTAAAAAAATTTTTCATTTTATATATTGACAAGTAAAAAATTTACAGTTATAGTAAAGGCAAATATGAAAGGGAGGTGAATATTATGGCAAATATTCAAAATGTAGATTATGAAGCTTTACCAGGACAAGCAGCTCAAATGAGAAATCATGGACAAGAACTTAATAATGAATTAACAATGGCATATCAAAAAATTACAGATATGCATGCAGTTTGGTATGGTATAAGATATAATTCATTAGTTAAAGAATTTAATAAAATAATTCCACAAATTAATGATTTATTAAATTTAGTTGTAGGTGAAATTCCATTTGCATTAGAAACAATTGCTAATAACTATGCTCAAGCAGATAAAGGCGCAAATGTAACAAGTGCACAAAAAACACAACCAAATAGAATTATGGATATAGCTATTCGTAGTGATATTGGTATGAGATTTATCACAGGAGAAGTTGAGCAAATACAAACACAAGTAACATCAAATCTAAATGATGCAAAAGCAAAAATGGATGCAATTGAAGCAACATATGCACAAATTCAATGGCAAAGTGAGGCTTCTGATGCTTTTAGAAGCACATTTACTAGATTAAAAAGTCAAATAGTAGCATCATTTGAAAACATAAAATCTCAATTTACAAAACTTATGACTCAAACACAACAAGATATACAATCTGCTGAAACTTCAAATACTGTTCAATAGACTGTATAAAATATTTATAGAGTGTAAATATTTTTCAAATAACTGCTTAATGATAAAGCAGTTATTTAAAAAGTATTTATAAAAAATTAGATACTAAAATTAGTTAAGGAGGGGATTTCCATGAATAATCAGATTGCTAGTAAATGGAATATATTATATGTAAGTCCAGAACAATGTGATATTGCAATAAGTGAATTGAATTTAGAAGCAAATAGATTAAATGAAGAATATATTTCAATGAGAAAAATACAACAAGAATATGAAACAAATGTAATATCTCATTTATCAGAGGCACTTTCTCAAATGAATGGAGAAGTAGCGACAACAATAAAAAATGCTAAAGAGTTACTAGCTGAAAATTATAAGGGAGCTACAACAGGAGTAAGAGAAACTAAAGATAACTTAAATAAAAGTAATGCAAGTATTAATTCTGCAAAAAATAAAATAAAAAATTTACAAACTATTGTAAAAGCTAATAAAGCTTATATTAATGAACTTATTAATAAATGTAATCAAGAAAAAGGTGAAGTTAAAGCAGTAAGAGCTAAGGCTGTTGAAGCAAAATATACATATTTAAATTTCAAAGAAAAATAGTTTTGCTTATAGGTATTTTCAAAATATAAAACCTAAATTTTTTATATGGAGGAGTAAAAAATGGGAGTAAGTGTAAAAACAGATGGATTGTATGAATGTGTGAGTGAAATACAAAAATCTCGAAAAGCAATAACTGAAATAATGAGAAAAATGAAAAATTGTAGAATTCCTTTTGATAAATATAATTCAAATTCAGATATGTTAAAATCTATGACAATTGACATTATAGAATATCTTGTTTTAATACAAAACATGCTACAAAATAATGCACAATATGTAAAAAAGAAAGCAGACGATTTTGAAGTAGCAGAGCAAAATAATCAATCTAGTGTAGCTGGACTTGGAAGTATACAAACCATAACTGCAAGTTATGATGGAACAACAACAAGCACAAACCAAGCACAAACTGGAAGTGGAACTACTATTAATCCAGATAATGAAGAAATATCACCTCGTCCACCATTAGATGTAGAACTTGAAGACCAAGAACAAACTGACAATATAGGAGACGCTATAAGTGTAGATGTAGAAGCAGTAATAGCTCTTATATTTGGAGAAAATGTTGAAATACCAGATAATGTTAAACAAACAGTAGCAACAGCAATTGGACACATAAATACAACAAAAATTTTAGATGGATTAGATGAAGAATATGCTAATAAAATTCGTGCAGAAATTGTACAAGATTATTTAGATGGAAAATTAAAATTAGAAGGTATAACAGCAGAAGAACTAAAAGAATATATCAATAGTGATCCAAGTATTAAAATTTTACTAGAAACAGCAATAGCAATAAAAAGTTTTGAAAAACTAATAGAAAGTGGAGTTATAACAGAAGAAAAAATAAAAACAAGCATTGAGGAAAAAATTGTTATACAAAGTGATGAAGAATTTGAAAAGATGTACATCGAAAATGGAGGAACAGAGGCAAATGTTAAAAATGTTAAATCTTTTTATGATACTAAAACAGAAAAAATGTATATTCGAAACACAGCAGATTCAACAGTAATCGCATTTGCTATTACTACAGTAATGGGTAACATCGTGGTACATGATGAAGAAACAGGACAAGATTTCTATGCTAAAACTCAAGTAAATTTAAACAAAGAATCAGATGTTAATATATCTGGACAAAATACAAATACATCAACAACTCAAACAGAAAAATTAGAAAAAGAAGCAGAAATAAATTTATCAGGAGAAGGCACAAATTCTTCAATATCAAATAATGAAGTAATAGGTAACAAAGATGTTACAACAGAAATACCTAAAGATGATAAAACGGCAAATGCTACAAATATAGGAAATATAACTTCAAATTAAGAGATAAATATAGAAAACTAAAAGAAAGAAGAAGCTTCAACTACTAAAGCAAATCTAGAAAATAAGTAGAAACAAAAAATATATCTGAATAAAAGTTATAAGAAACTTTATGGTTTGGTAGACAAAGTGAAAATAAATAATTATTTATTTTCAAAAGAAAATTAAGTTTAGATATAATAAGTGGGGGAAGATATGAAAGAAACAGAAAATGAAATAGATGTAAATTTTCAAAAAATTCAAGAAATATCATTAAAGATTTTTGAGATGGCAAAAGAAAAAATGCTAGAAGAACAAATTAATGAAAAAATAAAAATAGATAAATATAAAGAACAATTAGTTAATTTACTGAAAGATGTTAGTTTTATAAACGAATTAGAAGCTAAGAGATTAGTGTCAGAAGCCATGTTAGACTTAGATTATATAAATGAAAAAGAAGTAAGAGTACTAAGTATGAGACTAGGGCAAATTTATAGAGTACAAGAAAAAATAAAATAAATAAGAGGTGTCATTGATGCGAATAACGTTAATAGGCAAAAATACTCTTTATGAACTTTCTCTTCCTAAAACAGTAGAAGGAAATTATTGGTTAACAGATCAAAAAGGAATAAATGAAAAAAAGTTAATTAATGTAGAAGGTAGAGAAGGTAAATGGAAATTAGTACCAAATGATAAAACAAATATTATTGACTTTAATTTTATAGAAACAGACGACAAAAATCACGAAATAAGAGTATATCAAAATAATCAGCAAAGGAAAGCAATTGTTTTAGAACATTATAAGATGTATGGAGTATCTTTTAAGGACTCTAAAGAATTGTTTATTCTTTGCTGTTTGCCAACATATGAAAAAAACTTTATACAATTAAATATAAAAAAACGAGAACCATTTTATATAGGAAGTGATTCAAAAAATCAAATTTCTTATAAAAATCATATAGTATCCAAAGTACATGCTAAAATTTATTTATATGGCAATAATTGGATGATAGAAAATTATGATATGAATTTTGGAACATTTGTGAATGGAAAACCTATTATAAAACCAAGATTGTTATCCAATGGCGATATTGTTTTTGTAATGGGGTTAAAAATTATAATCATGGGAAATACCATTTTTATTAATAATCCTGAAGAGAATTTATATTATAGTGGTGAATTTTTTGAAATAACAGAGAAACCAGTTCAAAAAATTATAAAAGAAGGAGAGACAGAAGAAGAAAAAAATATAGAATTGTTTGAAGAAAAAGATTATTTCTCAAGAGCACCAAGACTTACCAATATTATAGAAACAGAAAAAGTCAAAATAGATGCACCTCCACAAATCCAAGATAAAGAAGAAATGCCATTAATATTAACATTAGGTTCTTCTATGTCCATGGGTGCTATAATGTTAGTTTCTTTATATAATGCTATAGATGGAGCAATGAGTGGTACAGCTTCTACAAAACAAACAGTTACAGCTGTTATTATTGCAATAGCTATGTTAATTAGTATTATATTATTTCCTATTTTAACAGCAAAATATAATAAAAAAAGAAAAATAAAATATGAAGAAAAACGTCAAAAAAGATATAAAGAATATTTAATGCAAAAAAAAGCTACTATTGAAAAAATTATGCTAAAACAAAAAAACATATTATATGAAAATAATTTATCACCAGATGAATGTGCACAAGTAATATTAACTAAAAGTGGAAGACTATGGGAAAGAAAAATTGATGATTATGATTTTTTAACAGTAAGACTAGGAGTAGGAAATGTAGATACAGATATTGATATACAATACCCAGAAGAACGATTTACGATGGAAGATGATAATCTTATTGATATTTTAAATGATATTGCTAATAATTCAAAGGTTATAAAATCTGCACCAATAACAGTATCACTTACAGAAAAAAATGTTTCGGCTTTAATTATAAGAAAAAACGAAAATATAGATAATTTTATTAGAAGTATTATTATTCAATTAATTGCTTTTCATAGTTATGAAGACTTGAAGCTAGTATTTTTATTAAATAAAAATAGTGAAATGGATTTTAGTTTTGCAAAAATGTTACCTCATGTCTGGAATAGAACAAAACAAATGCGTTTCTTTACATATGAAAATGACGAAATGATGGATATTTCAAAATATTTAGAGCAAGAGTTGAATAATAGATTACAATACAGAGATAAAGATTATAAAACATTTCAACCATATTATTTAATTATTACAAATGATTATAAAAAGATAGAAAATTTAAAAGTAATTACAGAAATATTAAAAACAAAAGAAAATATGGGATTTAGTATATTATGCATAGCAAATGATTTATTGCAATTACCAAATGAATGTAAAACATTTATAAATTTAGATATGGAGACAAAAACAGGAACAATATTTGAAAATGAAATATCTTCAACAAATCAAAAGCAAATTACATTTGACAATTCTACAACAATCTTATTTGAAAAAATATTTGAAAAATTATCTAATATTCCAATTAGATATACAGAATCAGGACGATATTTATTACCAAATAATTATACATTTTTAGAAATGTATGATGTAGGAAGAATAGAACAATTAAATATATTAGAAAGATGGCACAAAAACGATTCTACTTTGTCATTAAAAGCTCCAATAGGAGTTGATCCAACCGGAGCACATATTTTCTTAGATATTCATGAAAAATTTCATGGACCACATGGATTAATTGCAGGTAGTACAGGTTCAGGAAAAAGTGAATTTATTATTACTTATATATTATCGTTAGCAATTAACTATCATCCAGATGATGTTACCTTTATTTTAATAGATTATAAAGGAGGAGGATTAGCTGGTGCTTTTGAAAAGGGAAAAATCAGATTACCACATTTAGTAGGAACGATAACAAATATTGATACAAATGGACTTCAAAGATCACTAGCTTCTATACAAAGTGAATTAAAAAGAAGACAAATTATGTTTAATGAAGCAAGAAATATGACAGATGGAGGAACTATTGATATTTATAAATATCAAAAAATGTATCATGAAGGTATTGTTGATAAGCCAATACCACATTTATTAATTATTTGTGATGAGTTTGCAGAGTTAAAACAACAACAACCAGAATTTATGGATGAATTAATGAGTGTATCCAGAATTGGACGTAGTTTGGGTGTACATTTAATACTAGCAACACAAAAACCAGCAGGAATTGTAAATGATCAAATTCGTAGTAACAGTAAGTTTGCAGTTTGTTTAAAAGTTCAGGATAAAGAAGATAGTGTGGATGTTATAAAAAGACCAGATGCTGCCACATTGAAAACAGCAGGACAATTTTATTTACAAGTAGGAAATGATGAATATTTTGTATTAGGACAGTCAGGTTGGGCAGGTGCTTCATATTATCCATCAGATTTTATAGAGAAAAAAGTAGATAATTCAATACAATTAATATCAAATATAGGTACAACAATTAAACAAGCAGATGATACATTACAAAAAGTGTTAATTGATAAAGGAGAACAATTAACGAATATTGTAAAATATTTATATCTACTAGGAAAACAACAAGAAATAGAAAATCAACCACTTTGGCTAAAAAATATTCCAGAAACAATTTTTGTAAAAGATATTAGAAAAAAATATCAAGTTAAAGTGACAGAAAACCAAATCAATCCAATTATTGGTGAATATGATGATCCATCAAATCAACGTCAAGGAGTGGTAGAACTAGATTTTTCAAATCTTGGAAATACAGTAATCTATGGAAATGCTGAAAGTGGAAAAGAAACCTTTTTAAGTACTATGGTGTATGATTTAATAACAACATATACTAGTGAAGAAGTACAATTATATTTACTAGACTTTGGAACAGAAACCTTAAAACTATATCGTGAAAGTCCACAAGTAGGTGATGTAGTATTTATCAATGATAAGGAAAAAATTGATAGATTATTTAATATGCTTCAAGAAATTATGAAAGAAAGAAAAGAAGAATTATTAGAATATAATGGTGATTATGACTTGTATTTGAAGACAAGTGGTAAAAAAATGCCAATGATAATAATTGTCATTAACAATTGGGATGTATTTTCAGAAACATATGGAACAGATTATGAAGATGCTTTCCAAACAATTGAAAGAGAAAGTACAAAATGTAGAATTGTATTTGTGGTAACTGCAAATGCATATAATTCTATGAGATATCGCTTAACTCAAAATTTTAAAAATAAAATTGCATTACAATTAAATGATGAAAATGATTATTATAATATTTTTGATACTGTAGGAAAGAAAAGACCTTCACATATATTTGGTAGAGGTTTATTAGAATTAAAAGATAAAGAAATTTATGAATTCCAAACAGCAAAAATATGTGAACCAGAACAATATTTGCAAAGAATAAAAGAAGAAATTGAAAAATTAAAACAAAAAAATATGAAAAAAGCACCACCAATTCCTGTTCTACCAGATAAAGTTACCTTCCAAGAAGTAAAGAATCATATATCTGGAATATCTCAAGTTCCATTAGGAATTATTGAAAAAAATCTAAAAGTAGCTAATTATGATTTCAAAAAGAATTTTGCTACATTAATTACTTCAAAGAATATGGAAGATGCTATTCAATTTACAGCTAATATTATAGAAGAACTAAAAAATATAAATAATGTAGACACAATTATATTTGATGCAGAAAGAGGTTTATCAAGTAGAAGAATTGATTTAAAAGACCAATATGAAGCATTTATTGCTAAATTAAATAAAGATAATAAAAATCATAAAGTATGTATATTTATTGG
>CAUWFY010000059.1:0-8313 GCA_963558115.1 uncultured Clostridia bacterium | reverse complement strand
ACAAATACTACTAAAATTAATACGAATATGCACATTATGTACTTGATAATATCTTTCATTTTCAAAACAGCTACATTAAACATATATATTTTCTCCTTGTCCCAAACTCTCCTATATATATGTATATGCTATTTTTTTAATTTTATTACTATCTTTTTATTAAATATTAATTCAATTTTTATTCATTAACTAAATAGTTAACTGTAAAAATCTTCTTTTATCTTAATTTTATATATATTAATTTATTTTTTGACTATCATAGACAAATTTTAGATATTTCCTAAGAATTTAAAAAGCTTTTTCTTCTACTCTTACATTTATCTTACCAATTATATCTTCAAAAACTTTCAAAATTTCATCATTGCAATATATTGCCCCACATGATGCGTTGTCGTCTCCCACTTTTACAAAAACATTTATATTATTTCTATCTCCCTTAAAATATTTTATAGCTCCTCTTAGTTTTGCTTTTTCTTCTTCTGGTATTTCTGTTATATCAAGCATTAATACCTTTTGTTTTTGTTCTCCAAATTCTTTTATTTCATTAGCTACAATTTTTGTTTCTTCATCTTCTCTAATACTTAATCTTCCTTCTACCATAACAATATTTTCTTCTATTAAATTACTGCCAGAATTTATATATGCATTTTCAAAAACAATTATTTCTGCTTGTCCATATAAATCTTCTATTGTAACAAATGCCATAATTTTATTATTTTTCGTGTACTTTTTCTTTATTGATGTTATTATACCTGCATATTTTACTTTTTGGCCATCTACATATTTGCTTTTTTCTCGACTCATATTTTCCATATCAAATTGTGATGAGTTTTGCTCATCTATTTTTTTTATTTCCAATGTATTTATATTTGTCTGCATTTCTATTTGATGCCTTATTTTTTCCAATGGATGTCCTGATATATATATTCCTAGCATTTCTTTTTCAATAGATAATAACTCTTTATTTGATAATTCCTCGTGTTCTTCAAATTTGTACTTTATTTCTTCCATTTCTTCTTTGTCTTCACTAGAGCCTAAATCAAACATTGATACTTGTCCTGCAAATCCCTTTTTCTTACTAGATTGTATTACATCTATAATATTTTCAAATGATGCTAATAATGTACTTCTGGTTTGCTCAAAATTATCAAATACTCCTGCTTTTATAAGACTTTCTACACATTTTTTATTAACTGCTTCATCTGCTATTCTTTCACAAAAATCTGTAAAACTTTTATATTCACCATTTTCTTTTCTTTCTCTTACAATATTATCAACTGGTACAGTTCCTACATTTTTAATACTTCCTAAACCAAATCTAATTTTCCCATCTTCAACAGTAAATTTTGTGCTACTTTTGTTTATATCTGGTTTTAATATTTCTATTCCTAAAGCTTTACATTCATCTATATATTGTGGGATTTTATCTAAATTCCCTAAAAAACTGTTTAAAGTAGCTGCCATAAATTCTGCTGGATAATATGCTTTTAAATATGCTGTTCTATATGCTACAACAGCATAGCAAGCTGCATGAGATTTGTTAAATGCATATTTAGCAAACTCTGCCATCTCGTCAAAAATCTTATCTGCTGATTTTTCGTCTATTCCATTTCTGACACATCCCGGCACTACTATATTTCCATTTTCATCTTCTTGTCCATGTATAAAAACTTCTCTTTCTTTTGCCATTACATCTAGTTTCTTTTTTCCCATAGCTCTTCTAACTAAGTCAGCTCTTCCTAAAGAGTAACCAGCTAAATCTCTAACTATTTGCATAACCTGTTCTTGATATACCATACATCCATATGTTACATTTAAGATTGGCTCTAAACTTGGGTGAGTATATTCATTATGTCCTGGGTTTTGTTTTCCTCTTATATATCTTGGAATTTGATCCATTGGTCCTGGTCTATATAAAGATACTCCAGCTATTATATCTTCTAAACAGTCTGGTTTTAGTTCTTTCATAAAGTTTGTCATACCTTGTGACTCAAACTGGAATATTCCACAAGATTTACCTTCTTGCCATAATTTATATACTTTAGAGTCTGCCATTTCTTTGTCAAATTCTACATCTATTCCTCTGTTTTGTTTTACTAAATTTATTGTATCCTGAATTACAGTTAAAGTTCTTAGTCCTAAAAAGTCCATTTTTAATAATCCAAGTTCTTCTAATGTTGTCATAATATATTGAGTTGATATTTGGTTATCTCTAACATATAAAGGTACATATGTATCTACTGGGTCTTTTGTAATTACTATTCCACACGCATGTGTTGAAGCCTGTCTTGGCATTCCTTCTAAACCCATTGCTATATCTAAAATATTTTTTACTTGTTCATCATTTTCATATTGTGTTTTTAATTCTTTATTTTGTTCTAATGCTTTTTTTATTGTTATATGTAACTCATTTGGTATCATTTTTGCAAGGCTATCTGCTTGTGCATATGGAATGTCTAAAACTCTTGAAACATCTCTTATTACCATTCTTGCTGACATAGTTCCAAAAGTTATAATCTGTGAAACATGATCATGTCCATATTTTCTTGATACATAATCAATAACTTCTTGTCTTCTCTCATAACAAAAATCAACATCAAAGTCTGGCATACTTACTCTTTCAGGATTTAAAAATCTTTCGAAAATAAGTCCATATTTTATTGGGTCGATATCTGTAATTCCTATTGAATAGGCTAAAATAGAACCTGCACCAGATCCACGACCTGGGCCTACTGGTATTCCTGTTGATTTAGCATAATGAATAAAGTCCCATACAATAAGATAGTAGTCTACATATCCCATCTTTTTTATTACACCTAATTCATATTCTGCTCTATCTAAAATTTCTTTAGTTGGATTTTCTCCATATCTTTCAATAAGTCCATCATCACATAGTTTCTTCAAGTAATCATAGTGTGTTTCAAATTCTTCTGGTACATCATAATTAGGTAATATAGTATGACCAAATTCAAATTCCACATTACATTTATCTGCAATTTTTACTGTATTTTCAATCGCATCAGAAAAATTTTTAAAATATTCTATCATTTCTTCTGGAGATTTTACATATAACTCATCTGTTTCAAATCTCATTCTGTCAGGGTCGCTCATTCTTTTTCCTGTTTGAATACATAATAATACTTCATGATTATATGCATCTTCTCTTCTCAAATAATGTGCATCATTTGTAGCAACTAATGGAATATTTAATTTTCTAGCTAATTTTATTAATTTTTGGTTTGCTAATACTTGTTCTCTTATTCCATTATTTTGTATTTCAATATAATAATCTTCTCCAAAAACTTTTTTATGCCATAACGCTATTTCTTCTGCTTTTTCTTCTTGACCATTAAGTAATGCTTGGTTTACTGCTCCTGCTAAACACGCGCTTAAACAGATTAGTCCTTCACTATATTTTTCTAAAATTTCTAAATCTATTCTAGGTTTATAATAATATCCATCTACAAATCCTAATGATACTAATTTACTTAGGTTTTTATATCCTTGGTTATTTTTTGCTAATAATATAAGATGATTATATCTATTATCAATATTAGGTTCTTTGTCAAATCTTGAACGCGGTGCAACATATACCTCACACCCTATTATTGGTTTAATTCCTTCTTTTTTACAAGCTTTATAAAAATCTATTGCACCGTACATTACTCCATGGTCTGTAAGAGCAATTGCTTTCATTCCTAGCTCTTTTGCTCTTATTGGTAAATCTTTTATTCTATTTGCTCCATCTAATAAACTGAATTCACTATGTATGTGTAAATGCACAAAATCTGACATTAGTTTTTCCTCCTAATTTTTTATTAAAAATACTATGTTGATTTTATTCTCTTTCTTAATCTATTTTCTTAATTCTGCCTTCAAAGTCTTTTGCAATTCACTTATTATATTTTCCATAACAACATTTATTTCATCATCACTTAATGTTCTATTTTTATCTCTAAAAATTAATGAATATGCTACACTTTTCTTGTTTTCTCCTAATTTTTCATTTCTATAAATATCAAATAATTGCATTTTTTCTAAAAGTTTTTTAGCTTTCTTAGTTATTATTTTTTCTATTTGTCCAACTTCTATTTTTTCATCAACAATAATTGCAATATCTCTTTCTACTGCTGGGAATTTTGGAACTTCTACATATTTTTTATTGGCCTTAGAGTATTTTGTAATTTTAGTTAAATTAATTTCTGCTAAATATGCTCTCTTTTCTATTCCATAATTGTCTAAAACTTCTGGATGTACCTCTCCAATAGTTGCAATTACATCTATTCCTACTTTAAAATTAGCACATCTTCCTGTATGATATGACTCATTTTCTGTTTCTCTTACTATATCATATCTGTTTATAGCTGATATTTCTAATACATTTTCTATTAGACCCTTTAATGTATAAAAATCAATGTCATCTCCATACATTCCTATTGTTAATATATTTTCTTGTAATGGAACTTCCCCATTTTCTACTTCATTATTTATATTTTTATAGTTCTTAGATATATCAAATAGCTTAGCTCTTGCATTTTTCTTATTTGCATTTGTTGCTAATGTTTGCATCATACTTGGAATTGTAGATGGTCTCATTAATTTATATTCATCACTTAATGGATTTTGTATTAATATTGATGTTTCTTTTAAATCTTTATTTATTTTTGATTTTTCTAAATCTTTATCGCTTACAAATCCATATGTATAAATTTCTGAAAGTCCACTATTTACTAAGACATTTTTTATTTTTTGTTCTATTTTTTGTTCTTTATTTCTAATTCCTATTGTTGTATCTGATTCTACTAATGTTGTATCTAATTTATCATATCCATAAAATCTCAAAACCTCTTCTGAAATATCTGCTAATTGTTCTATATCTGTTCTAAAATATGGTGCTATTGCAACATCATTTTCTACTTTTATTTCTAGTTTTTCTAAAGTATTTATCATTTCTTCTTTTGATATTTTTGTCCCTAATAATTTGTTTATTCTATCATAGTCTAAGTTTATTTTATTAACTTTTTGCTTTGTAGGATATACATCAATTTTTCCTTCTACTACTTCTCCTACATTTAATTCTTTTACTAGTTCTATCGCTCTATTAATTGCTCTTAATGCATTTTCTGATGATAGTCCTTTTTCAAATCTTGATGAACTTTCTGTTCTTAATCCTACTTTTTTAGCTGTTTTTCTTATAGCTCCTCCATAGAATGATGCAGATTCAAACACTACTGTTTCTGTATCTTTTTCTATTTCTGAGTTCATTCCTCCCATAACTCCTGCAATAGCTACTGGTTTTGTTTCATCTGCTATTACTAAATCATTTTCATCTAGGCTTCTTTCTTCTTCATCTAATGTTGTTATTTTTTCTCCATTTTTTGCCCTTCTTATTGTTATATGTTTTCCTTCAATAGAATTAATATCAAAAGCATGCATAGGTTGCCCCATTTCTAGCATTACATAATTTGTAATATCAACTATATTGTTTATACTTCTTATTCCACAAGCATTTAATCTTCTAACTAACCATTCTGGAGATGGAGCTATTTTTACATTTTTTACAACTCTCGCAATATATCTATAACATAGGTCTGGTGCTTCTATGTCTACTTTTAATCCTTCTATTTCTTTTTTATCTTCTACTTTTAATTTATCTATGTTTTTTCTAGGATTTTTAAATTCTTTACCTAATGAAACTGCTGTTTCTCTACCTAATCCTTCAATAGATAAACAGTCTGGTCTATTAGGAGTAATTTCAAAATCTATTATATCTTCTCTTAAATTAAGAATATCAACTATATCTTCTCCTAATTTATTTTCAAGACTTTTATCTAATATCATTATTCCATGTTCGATTTGTCCTGGATATTGATTAATATCTAAACCTAATTCTCCTACTGAACACATCATTCCACAAGAATCAATGCCTCTTAATTTTCCTTTTTTTATTTTAACACCGCCAGGAAGTTCAGAACCATCTTTAGCTACTGGTACAATATCACCAACTTTTATATTATCTGCCCCTGTCACTATTTGTACTTTTTCATCTCCTAAATCCATTTGTGTTATAACTAAATGGTCTGAATCTGGATGTTTTACAATTTCTAATATCTTTCCTACAACTACATTTTTTATATCATTTCCTCTTTGTTCTATTGTTTCAACTTTAGAACCTGTCATTGTTAAAATATCTCCTAATTTGACAGCATCTACATCTATATCACTATATTCTTTTAACCATTCTATACTTGCTTTCATTCTAAATCTCCTCTCTTAACCATTAAAATTGTTTTAAAAATCTTACATCATTTTCAAATAATAATCTCATATCATCTATTCCGAATTTTGCCATTGCAATTCTTTCTACTCCAAACCCAAATGCAAAACCTGAATATTCTTCTGGGTCTATACCACAATTTCTTAGTACATTTGGGTGCACCATTCCACATCCTAAAAGTTCAATCCAACCTTCTCCTTTACATACTCTACATCCTTTTCCTCCACATACGAAACAAGAAACATCTGCTTCTGCTGAAGGCTCTGTAAATGGGAAATGATGTGGTCTAAATCTTATTTTAGTATTTTCTCCTAAACATTTCTTAGCAAACATTTCTAATGTTCCTTTTAAATCAGCCATTGAAATATTTTTATCTATAACTAAGCCTTCTACTTGATGGAATACTGGTGAATGTGTAGCATCTACACTATCAGATCTATATACTGTTCCTGGACATATTATTTTAATTGGTGGTTTTTCATTTTCCATAACTCTTGCTTGAACTGGTGAAGTTTGACTTCTCAAAACTAATTCTTCATTAATATAAAATGTGTCTTGTATGTCTCTTGCTGGGTGGTCTGGTGGTGTATTTAGTTTATCAAAATTATATATAGCCTTTTCTACTTCTGGTCCATCTGCTATTTTATATCCCATTCCTAAAAAGATTTCTTCTACCTCTTCAATTATTTGAGTTATTGGATGTTTTGAACCTAAGTCAACTTTTTTACTTGGCTCTGTTACATCTATAACTTCATTTTCTAATCTTTTTTGTAACTCTTGTTTTTTTAGCTCTTTTTCTTTTTCTTGAATTAAATTTTCTAATTCATCTCTTACTTTATTTACTAAGCTTCCTATAACTGGTCTTTCTTCAGGAGACAATTTTCCCATACCTCTTAATACAAGTGTCAATTCTCCTTTTTTTCCTAGATATTTTACTCTTAAATCATTTAAAGTTTTTAAGTCTTTGCTTTCTGTAATTTCTTTTATCGAACTTTCTTTAATGTTTTTAATATTTTCTTCCATTTTTATCCTTCCTTTCATTTATATAGGTCTATATGTTCCTGTATTTTTATACTGTCCATATATCCTTGTACCATATATTTGTTCTACATTATGTATTTTATTTTTTTGTTTTTTAACTTTTTTATTATCAAATTTCATTTTGTGTATTTGTTGTTTCTTTGCTTTTTGGTTATCTATTTTAATTTTATGCATTTGTTGCTTTTTCGCTTTTTGTTTATCCATTTTAATTTTATGTATTTCTTCTTTTTGTGATTTTTTTTGAATTTTATTTTGTTTGATTAAATTCCTTTGTTCTTCAATTTTTAATTGTCTTTGAATTTTTATTTTCTTTTTTGCTATCTTTTTTAAATTCCTTATTTCACTTTTTTCTGATATTTTTTTAACTTTTTCATTTTTTTCATAAATTAATAAATCTTTTTTTTGCTTTCTTTTTTCCTTCATTTTTGTAAAATAACTATCCTTATCTAAAAATTCTATTTTTAGAATATAAGTGCCAAATTTATTTTTATATAAATTCGGATTTATTTCTTTTTTTGGAAAATCCTTTTTTACTTCTTTTAATGTTTTTTCAAGTATATCTTTTGAAAAAGTATTAGTATCAAAATAAAATTCTAAGTTTTTTGTTTCTTTCATATTATCAACATCCTTTATTAAACTTTATTTAAAATTTAATTTTCATTAGTAATATGTTTTTATACATCAAAAAACCATTCCTTCCTTATCTTTCTAGGACGAAATGGTTATCATTCGTGGTACCACCTAAATTCATTAGTAGTTAAATTTTTTTTACTAATCTCATTAAAGTTTTAACGGTTCAACCGCTTTTCCCTACTTTTTATTTCAAGAAAAGACCTTAAAAAGTGAAATTTCTATATATTATATTTAATGGTTTCCAGCCAATGACCATTTTCTCTATAAAATACTTTTAATATATATACTTTGCTTTTTAATTGGTTTTTTTATTTTACATTTATTATTCTACCATATTTTTCTATTAAATTCAATTATTTTTT
>CAUWFY010000058.1:0-8352 GCA_963558115.1 uncultured Clostridia bacterium | reverse complement strand
TATCTTTACCTTCAATCTCAGACATTCCTACTACTAATACACCACTTGTATATAGCTTTACTCCTGCAATGTTTCCAACTGGTATTACTTTTGTTCTTGGTAATACTGATACATTTATAGATTTTAATGGCAATTTATCAAATAAATTTAATGTTAATTTTTTTACTCCTAACTCATTTATTTTTTGATTGTTTACATTTGATGATACTGTCATACTTTCACTTTTTTCCATTAAATTTAATCCTAATAATGTTTTTATGTTTATTTCTTCTCCTTCAAATACTACCATTTTATCTGGCATTGATGTTATTACTATTGTATAAATGTATATTAAAATTAAAAAAGTTAATAATATTAATGATATTGTTTTCTTTTGCATCTTTTTCTCCTTTTTATAAAATTTATCTTTTAATATTATTAACTTTTTATTTAATATTATTCTTTATCGTTTTATAACAAATTGAATTTTATTTGAGTTATCTATAATAAATTTATTAAAATAAACAAAAAATAATTTTAATGAAATAAATTATTTATCATTAAAATTATTTTTTCTTATTATATTTTTATAGTATCCTATTTTATATATTATATTATTTTATAGAACAAATTCACAATAACATAAGTTTTATTATTCTTTAAATTGTTCTGTATAAGTATCATATGTCCTACTTGCTTTATAACTACTATATCTTTCTCTTGCTAAAGCTGTATAATATACACTTGCTACATTTTGATTAGCAGTTTTTCCTAAATACTCATATATACTATCAGACTCTAAATCTAAGTTAGTGTGTGCAACTATACTTCCATAACATCCCATTTCGTTTCTTGGATAATAATATCTTGTAATGCCATCATTTCCTACTATACTTTTTCTTTCAAAATCTACATTTAAATATCCTACTTTTGGGATAACTTTTGGGATAACTGTATTATCTACTAAATCCTTATCTGTAACCATATGATAATTGCCATCATTTCCTACTATATATATTGAATTTTCTGATACTACTTCTTGATTTTTATTATTATTTATAATTGAATAACCATTATAAACTTTTCCACCAATACTCAATCCTTCTAAGAAACTTATCATTGACATATTATTCATTATTTGAGCCCATTCTTCTTCTGTTAAATTTGGCATTTGAAAATTTGTTGATGCACCTTGTGTAAAATTATTATAATTGGCTATCGCTGTTGATAAATTCTTTTCTATTGTATATCTTATTACTGCTAATCTATGATTATTAAATTGTGATGTTGGATCTTCTATATGCTCATTTATATTAAAAATTTTTTGGTCAGAATCAAATTCATATATTACTGAACCTCTTTCATTTGTTATACTTTTTAATGGTTCTCCTTTTTCATCTACTGCATCAGAAGCTTTTAAATCACTAAGGCCTGATTTATTATAAAACCAATCACTAAATTCTCTTGCTTCTGTAAAGAATTTTATTGCTAAATCGTTTGTAGTTTCATATTTTGATAAAAATTTTCCTTGTGGCTTTTTTTGTCCATTTAATATAGAAAACCATTTATCTGAATCTTTATAATATTTTACTCCATTTAGTTTTAAATATGTATACTCATTTCCATCTGGAAGTATTTCTTTTAATGCGTCTTCTTGTTCTATTAGTATATTTCTATATGTTACATCATTTCCTTTTATTCCTATATCATTTAGATTATATAAATATCCATCTCTATGAATAATTTTACCATTTACTTTTCCATCAATTTGTATATAGTTATCTAATGAATATGTTATTACTACATCAGTAGCTCCTGTCTTATATCTACAACTATAGAAAATATATGGTTTTAATCCTGCCAAATTTTCTCCATCTTTATATGTCGAATTTGTTCCTACATTAACTTCACTTAATGTATTTGTATATGATGTATATATATATATACCATCATACATTGTAAATACTAATGCCGGTACATATTTATTTAATATCTCTTTATTATACCCAACCATATTAAAATTAGATGATATCGAGTTAAAAAATGTATTTACTGCAGCTTCTATATCTCTAATCTTTGAATTTTGTATATCTGATGTACTATTATTTATTGTATTTAATTGAAATGCTTTTACTGCATCATATGTTGCTGTATCAAGCTTTGAGTCATATAATTCTTGTAAATTTAATGTTTCTATATGATTTTGAGTATAGGCAGATAATATTAGTGATATTGGTAATATTATGATTATAAAAATTACTGCTAAATATTGTATTTTCATATAAATTTCTTTCCTTTGTCTATATTTTAAATTTGAAAAAAGGACGCAATTTTTATATGACGCCCCTTAAAACTTTATTTTTTCTAGCTTTATTTTACTCCATTAGTTGATACTATTCCTCCATGTGATGCTGCAATAGTATAAGTGTCATTTCCTGTTACTGTATAGAAAAAGTTTTTTAATTGTTGTGATAATGTTGTATTAGTATTTTTTACACTTACTATAAAATAGTCCCCTTCTTTAAGTGCTAATACTGCATTATTATTATTTGTTCCTAATGCTTCTAAAATTTGTGATGTATACATTGAATAATATACATTTTCACCTATTTTTTCTGTTGGTGTTTGTGCTGATTTTTTTCCTGGATTTTCGTCTAATACTTTTATTTCCATTTCTACATCATATGTATTTCCTGTTGAATTAATGCTTTCTACAAATTTGCTATAATTATCTGATGTTAATTTTCCAGTCATTCTTACTGTATCAACAAAATCTGTAGTTGCTGTTTTTACTGCTAATTGTGTAACATCGTCTGTCCTATCTGACATAGTCATTAGTGGAAATACAAACATTAAAACTCCTGCTAAAACTATTGCAATTATTGTTATCAATGAATCTCCCATAACTTCCTCCCTATAATAATAGATTAATTTTATTATTGCAAAATATATGTAATAACTCTTTTCTTTATTCTATTTGCTTGTGGTACATTTGACTCTGAATCATCTGGATTTGAACTGTCTTCTATTTCATCATCTTCATAATATATTCCAAATTTTTCTTCTGCCCCTCTACTACTTACTATTTTATCATATAATCCTTCTTCTTGCAATATAATTCCTAGTTCTTTAAAATCATTTTGTATTTCTTTAAATGATTTTCCACTAGGGTCTTTATACGAACTACCATATAAAATGTAACCTATAAATTGATTTCTCTTTTCAACACTTGGTAATGCTTGTTTCCTTAAATCTATATAATTAATTTCTTCTTTTTGTACCGTGTTTTTTTGAAATATAGTTAATGGGTCTGTTTCATTGCCATTTTCATAAAAATAAATTTTGTAATTTTCATTATAAGCTCTATAAATGGACTGAACAATTGTCTCTACACTTACTTTTCTTGTAGTATTTCCATCTGATGGAATATAACTATAATTATATTCTTTATCTTTATAATTTAAAATTATTTTAGAAACTTCTCTAACTTCAGAAAAAGATGACATACTAATTCCTAATGCTAGAACAAAAGCTAATACGGCTGCTGCCATTTTTAATGCGTCTGCTGCATTTTCCATAATATATCATCCCTTTCTTCATAAATTTTGATTAATTATTTGCAATATTAATTGTATCAACCAATCCTGCATTTGATGAACCTTGAGCTCCATAAGTTATTGTTATAGTATATGTTGAACCTGTCGAAATATTTGCTACATTTTGTGGTAAAGTTGTAGCGCCTTTTGCTAACTCACCTGCAACTCCAGTAATACGAACTCGTCTATCATCACTATCTTGTGATACATTATTTGCTAATACTGTGTTAAATAAAGATTTTACAACTGACCCTCTTTGTTTTCCTTGATATTGTGTAAATTGTGTATTAAATTGTGTTATTTCAACTTGAGTCATTGAGCTATTATTTATTACTCCTGATGCTTGTTGATAAATTACAATTCCTAATGTTATGATTAAAATTGCTAATAATATTGCTCCTGCAATAATTAATGCTTTTGATGCGTTTTCCATAAAAATTCCTCCTTAATTTTTACTTTTGTTTTTATTTTTATATAAATACTAAATTTATTAGTAACTTAAATAACTTTATTATTATTTTGTTATTTGCTCAAATAACATATATTTTACTTTTTTAGTAGATTTGTGATAATCAATTTTTGTACATTTGAATTTTATTTGACTATAATATTGCATAAATGTGCCTATTCCTTTATTAGATATTTCTTCCATTACATGTATTTTGTCATCATCTATAAATTTTATATCTATTTTTATTGAATCAGTATCATTTTCTATATAATAACCTCTATTATCTTTTTTTATATTGTTAGTTGAATTTTTGTCAATTGCTTTATTAATTACAGTTGCAACATCTGGACCAAATATTTCTTGATTATAATAACTTTCAAATTGAAAGTTTTCTTTTTTTGCTATATTGTAATTAGTTTTATAATTCAAATAAACATATGATATTGTTGCAATTATTATTAAAATAATCACTAAAAAAATTATAAACTTTTTCATCATTTCACCTATCTACATTTTCTATATATGATATTATTTTAAAATTGAAGGAAATACAAATTCCTATAAATTGATAATACTTTATTTCTTTTCACTAAATTCTATTAAGTATACTCTTCCTGTTTCTGCACTAACATATGTTTTTGCTACATATTTTTTTAATTCTCCATCATTTTGTGTATTTATATCTTCTAGTATCTTTTTATTATAATCATTTTCTAGTTCTTTTACTTTTGTATCTTCTCCACCTTCTATGCATTTTCCCTTTAATCTTACTGTTATATAATTATCTACTCCATTAGTAGGTGAATCTTTCTTTTGTAATTGATTTTTTCTATTATTTTCAGTTGCTAAATTAGCTATCGAAATAATATCATAAATTGTTACACTTTCTTTAGTTTCATAATTAGTAAATTGTGTATTAAATTTAGCCAATTGATTTTTTTGCACTGTTTCATGTATTTTAGCAGATGTTCCTCCAAAATTCACAAATAAAAATACTGCTAAAGATAATATTAACACTCCTATTAGTACACTTGCTGCCATTAATAATGCTTTTGATGCATTCTCCATATTATTCTCCTATTCCTACACAATTAAAATTCATTTCTATAATCCTACCTGTATTTCTATCATATTTTGTCTCTCCTGTAGAATCAAAGTATGTTCTTTTAAATTGTGAATATTCATAATATATTAAAATGTCATTTTTTACACTATCTATGCTTCCTCTCCTATAAGCTGTTACACTTTTTGGTAACCATCTTTTATCATTTATTTCTTGTATCTTTTGATTTGTTGATAAATTACTATTATAAATATCCATAAAAGCTGAAACATTACTTACTAATTGTGAAATATATTTTTTCTGATATATTTTTTCTATTTCTTCTTGAGGTAATTTTACTATCTCTGATACATTATCCTGTGTATAACTACTTTTATTTATTAATAAGTTTAATCCTGATGGATCATATCTTAAAGCTTGTAGTATATTTTTATCAATTCCTTTTATAGTTATTTCCATTTTTTGAAACCCTATATCTTCTGTTGTTTTTCTTGCATTATAATCTATTATTCTATTTATCAAAGATAACATATCAGTTCCTCTTAAGCCTTTTCTATCATATGTTGAAAATTGATTATTAAATTCTACTATCTGTTGTTGTTCTATTCTTGTATCATTCTTTTCTTGATAGTCAGTAAGATTTGTTAACATTAACATGAATGCACCAATTATTATTAGTGCTATTAATACACTACCTGCCATTATTAATGCTTTTGATGCATTCTCCATTAAACTTCCTCTCCTTTACATAGTTTGTGACATCATTGATGCCATTGTATCTGACATACTTGTCAATCCTATAAATACTAATGGTACAATCAAATATCCAACAAACATACATACCATTGGTGCAAATCCTATTGCTTTTCCTATCATACCTTTTCTTTTTATTAATCTGTCATTTGATTCTTTTCTTTTTTCTTGATAGTAGTCTCTTTCAGAGTCTAATTCATCAAATGCATCTTTAATAGGAATTTTTTCTACTGCTGCTTGTAAGCTTTCTATAATTCTTACTAAAGGCATATAGCTTACTTCTTCTTTCATCTCTTCTAATGCTTCCCAAGCTCCTGCTTCATAGTTATTTACACATTTTGAAATTGGCTCTTTAAATATATTTGCATATCTTTCTAACCATTCTAATATAATTTCAACATTTACCCTTTCAATTCGCATTAACATTAAAATTATAGTTTGGAACTGCATTACTTCGTCTTCCATTTCTATTTGCCTCATTTTTATTTGGAACATAAGTAATGCAATTGGTGCCATATATCCTATTATTGCAAATACAAATGATAATAATATTTCAAACCATTGTAAATATTCACTATTTACAATTTGTAATTTTTTATGAATTCTTTCAACAGCTGTCTGTATTTCTTTATCTTCTGCTCCTTCATAAAATTTTTGTCTTTTTACTTCTATTTCAATTTGTTTGTCTGTTGTATCTAATTTACCTCTAAACATATTTAGTATTATATTATCTTGCTCAGTTATTTGCATAGCTTTTGCTTTATCTTTTTCATCTAAATCTTCCATCAAATTATAATTTGTAGTCGGCTCTGTATATATGTAATTTATAGCTAATTGATGCAAATATGAAAATACTATTATTGATACAATACCTGTAGTAATTGCTAAAGTTACTCTATTAATATATAGCCATTCCATTTTCAAGTGTGAAGCTGCATCTTTTAGTTGTTGTTGTACTTTTCTGTATTCTTTTGTTCCTTCTTTTGGTATAAATAAATCAATAAATTTTTTAATTATTTTATTTTTATATAATTTTGCTTGCCATGGATTTTCTGTATTTTTAGTATTCATTCCAGTTGATCCATTATCTTTTAGTCTTCTTACTAAAGTATAAGATATAAATGTTAATATTAATATTAGTATTTGAACTATCATTCCTGGTTTTCCGTTATACCAACTTCCTGTAAATGTAAAGTTAGAAATCGACCAGTTTTTTAATGGTTCTAACAATAATATTGGTGCTATAGAAATTAGTGATAAACTCTGAAATACATAATTTAGTTTATCTCTTTTTAAAATTTCCAATTGCATTTCTTTTGATATATTATTTATATTTTTTAAATATAATGATGCACCATCTACTTTTCTATCACCAAATTCTTTTGTTAAATATGATACTCCAGCAAATTCCTTTAAGAATATATTTGGTGCTATATCATAATATTTTTCTAATTCCATTTCTGGATCATCAGAAATTAATATTTCATAGATTTTTTCTCCTTGCCTTGACACATCCATTTCATCATCTTGTGATACTTGATATATTGCTTCTTCTACCATGTTAAATTCATGATATGCATGTCTTATTTCTGAGAAGAAATCTAATTGTTCTTTTAATAACATTGAATCTTTCTTATCTACTGACCCATCTATTAATGTGTCTATCATAAATAATTCGAATATAAGTAATATTGCCATTATTAGATAATTACTTTTTGTTAAAAAAATTGTTACAACAACTATTGGTATAATTAAGGCAAGTGCTTTTGTTAAAATTTTAGCTGAGTCTCTTCTTGTACTATATTCATCATCAATATTTATAATCTCTAATCTTCTACGCAATTTTAATATATATCTTTTAAAGAATGGGATTCTTACATATGTTATATATAGTTTTTGAAAAAGTACTTCTGAAGAAAATGATTTTTCCTTTGTTCCCTGTTGCAATCTTTGAATTTGTTTATATTCTGATTTTTGCATTTTCTTTGCTAATATAAAATATGCAATTATCATTATTACTAATAACCCTGCTGCTCCACCCATTATGTAAAATATTATTTGATTAGACATTATTATATTGCACCTCCTTTTTAGCTTTAAATATTACTATACTTGTTTTGGCTTTCTTCCTCTTTTTTGTTTATCTGTTTGACTACTTACTGTTACTGTCTCATTTGTTTTATTTGACCAATGTTTTTCAATGAATTTATCAAATGCCTCTGCATCTGTTTCATCCATATTATTTCTCATTTCTCTTATGTTTTCATCTGTTATTGGATTTGTTATTACATATTCTCCATCTATGTATTCCATTATATTTCTATATGTATATAATTGCTTATCTGTAGTTTTTGTAAAGAAATGTGTTGCATTGTCAAAAAACTTATCAAATTTTCCCTCTAAAGTTTTTTCTTTTCTATGATCAAATGTATATTCATTTTTATCTTCTACTGGTATACATTCTGTAATTCTTTCTATATATCTTTTTCCTCTAAAGTCTTTTACTTGGT
>CAUWFY010000057.1:0-8366 GCA_963558115.1 uncultured Clostridia bacterium | reverse complement strand
AGGAATGCTCACGGTACCTGAAGTATGAAGGGGTCTGAGTGAGAGAGGCTCATGAAAAAGCCTTACCAATTCTTTCTGAATGGAATGAGTAGTCCAAAATCAAAAAAAGTCATGATTATCACCCATTTCCAGCGGCTAATTTTAAAACTCATATTATTACATTACAAAATTACTGCTATAATATCATTAGCTTACATTTTTCTAAATTTCTTATATCTTTTCTCTAATAATTCTTCTACATCCAATCTTCTTAATTCTTCTAAATTTCTAATTAAATATTTTCTTATATTTTCTACAACACTTTTAAAATCTTCTTGTGCTCCACCTTCTGGCTCTTCTATTATTTCATCTATAACTCCAAATTCTTTTAAATCTTCAGCAGTTGCTTTCATATCTTCTGCTGCTTCTTTTGCTTTGCTAGAATCTTTATACAATATACTTGCAAATCCTTCTGGTGATAATATAGAATATATCGCATTTTCTAGCATTAGAATTTTATCTCCTACTGCTATTGCTAAAGCTCCTCCACTAGACCCTTCTCCTATTACAACACAAATTATAGGAACTTCTAATCTAGACATTTCTAAGATGTTTCTTGCTATTGCTTCTCCTTGTCCTCTTTCTTCTGCTCCTATTCCCGGATATGCTCCCGGTGTATCTATGAAGGTAATAATAGGTCTTTTGAATTTTTCTGCTTGTTTCATAAGTCTTAATGCTTTTCTATAACCTTCCGGATTAGGCATTCCAAAATTTCTTTCTAAATTTTCATTTGCTTTTTTACCTTTTTGTTCACCTATTACTGTAACTGACATTCCATTTAATTTAGCAATTCCCCCAATTATTGCTTTATCATCTGCAAAATTTCTATCACCATGTAATTCTATAAAATCTTCAAAAATATTTTGGATATAGTCTAATGCTTTGGGTCTTTCTAGTTTTCTTGCAATGCTTACTCTTTCCCAAGCTGTTTTTTTCTTTTTTTCTGTTTTCATAAATTTTCCTCCTTCTTATGCAATCTAACTAATTTAGCTATTGTCCTTTTCATATCTTTTCTTTCAACTATTTTATCTATAAAACCATGTTCTAACAAAAATTCTGAACTTTGGAAACCTTCTGGCAACTTTTGCTTTATTGTTTGTTCTATAACTCTTGGTCCTGCAAATCCAATTAATGCCTTTGGTTCTGCAAGTATTATATCTCCTAAACTAGCAAAACTTGCTGTTACTCCTCCTGTTGTAGGGTCTGTTAATACTGATATATATAATTGTCCTGCTTTATCTAATTTGGATAGTGCACTTGAAGTCTTTGCCATTTGCATTAAAGATATAATCCCTTCTTGCATTCTAGCTCCTCCTGATACACAAAATATTACTAATGGTAATTTTTCTTCTATCGCCTTTTCTATGGCTAAGGTTATTCTTTCTCCAACTGCTGAGCCCATGCTTCCCATTAGAAAGTTTCCGTCCATAACTACAAGTACAATTTCCTCACCTTCTACTTTACAAATTCCACATTGTACTGCTTCATCAATTTTAGTTTTCTCTTTTATTGCTTCGACTTTCTTTAAATATCCTTTGAATTGTAAAGGGTCTTTAGTTAATATATCATCTCCAAAACTTTCAAATGTTCCTTCATCAGCAATTTGTTTTATTCTTCTTCTAGCAGATAGCCTAAAATGTTTACCACAATTTGGACATACACTTAAATTATTATGCAAATCTTCTTTATATATTATTTCTTTACAAGAATCACATTTTACCCATTTTCCAATCATCATATCTGAAGCTTTTTTATTTTTTTTAATTTTCTGCTCTTTTTCATTTATCTTTTTTACTTTATCAATTATCAAAGATTATTCCTCCTTAAAATATTTTAAGAATAAAAAGTATGCATGATTAATTTCTAACCTTTTAAAGCAACTATATCCTCACTATTTGTTTAATTTCGAAAATCTCTATAAAATTTCCTGTGAAATAAAAGATGTATCATAATTATTATTCTGAAAATCTTTATTATTTAAAATTTTTAATAGAAAATCAATATTTGTTGTTATTCCTTCAATTACTGTTTCTGCTAATGCACTTCTCATTTTCAAAATTGATTCTTCCCTATTTTTTCCATAGACAATTAATTTTACAAGCATTGAGTCGTATGTTGGTGGTACATTATATCCATCATATATTGCAGTATCAACTCTTATCCCATTTCCTCCCGGTAAATGAAGTCCTGTAATCATTCCTGGTGCTGGCATAAAGTTTTTTTCAGGATTTTCTGCATTAATTCTTACTTCCATAGAATGTCCTTTTATTTTTATATCTTCTTGTTTGTAGCTTAGCTCTTCACCACTTGCTATTTTTATTTGTTCTTTTATTATATCTACACCTGTTACCATTTCTGTAACTGGATGTTCTACCTGTACTCTAGTATTCATTTCCATAAAATAAAAATCTTTGTTTTTATCTACTAGAAATTCTATTGTTCCCGCATTTGAATATCCTATTTCTTGTACTGCTTTTACTGCTATTTCTCCCATTTTCTTTCTAGTTTCTTCATTTAATATTTGACTTGGAGTTTCTTCTAATACTTTTTGATTTCTTCTTTGAATAGAACAATCTCTTTCTCCTAAATGTATACAATTTCCTTTTTCATCAGCTAAAACTTGTATTTCTATATGTCTAGGATTTTCGATAAATTTTTCGATATATATACTATCATCATTAAATGATACTTTCGCCTCTTGTTTTACAATATCATATTCCTTTTCTAATTCTGCTTTTGAATATGCAACACGAATTCCTCTTCCTCCACCTCCTGCTGAGGCTTTTAATATTACTGGATATTTGATTTTTCCTGCTAATTCAACTGCTTCTTTTTTAGAATTTATAAGTCCTTCTGAGCCTGGTACTACTGGAACTCCTACATTTTTCATTGTTTCTTTTGCTTTTGATTTATTTCCTAAAAGTTCTATTAATTTATAATTTGGTCCTATAAATTTGATTCCTATTTCTTCGCACATTTTCGCAAAGGTTACATTTTCTGATAAAAACCCAAAACCTGGGTGTATACTATCAGCTCCTGTTAAGCATGTCGCTTCTAATATTGCTTTTATATTTAAATAACTTTTATTAGATGGAGCAGGTCCTATACAAATTGCTTCATCTGCTAATTTAGTATGTAAGGCTTCTTTATCTGCTTCTGAATATATTGCAACTGTTCTTATTCCCATTTCTCTACAAGCTCTTATTATTCTTACTGCTATTTCTCCTCTATTTGCAATTAATATTTTTTTTAACATTTCTTTCCTCCTTCAAGAAAATATTAAGATACTACTATTATAACTTTATTTATCTGTAATATAAAAAGACAGTATCAATTACTGTCTTTTTATATTATTATATATTTATTTTATCTTTTTTGCATATTGTTCTAATCAGTCAGTCTAACATTTTTTATTATTAATTTTCTTCATTATTATTTCCAATTAAACTTTGACCTTGATTCTCTTGTTGTTCTGGTTGATTTTGTTCTTGATTTTCCTGTTGATCACCATTTTGTTCTTGCCCTTCTTGTTGTTCTCCATTTTGTTCTTGATTTTCTTGTTGTTCTCCATTTTGTTCCTGATTTTCTTGTTGTTCTCCACTTTGCTCTTGATTTTCTTGTTGTTCTCCACTTTGCTCTTGATTTTCTTGTTGCTCTCCATTATTATTATTTTTTTGTGATGAATTTTGTTGATTATTTGTTTTTACTCCTATTCTATCTAAGTAATCTTCAACATCATAAGTATTATTATTAGCTGTCATATAATAATGTTTTTGACCTCCAGTTATTATCATATATATATCATCTACTAATGCATTAAATGGTCTTTTTCCATTTTCATTTATTAAAGTGTACCTTTCATCCTTACTAACAACTACTACATTGTAATTTGGAATTACTAATAAATTTAATGCATCTTTGCTACTTTTAGCAATATAACCTACACCATCATATTCAAAATCAACAATCTGATTTCCTTTAACATCATAAAATCCCCATTTGTTAGATTTCTTTACTGGTATTAAATTCCCAGCCAATATGTATTTAGATTTCAAATCATTTTTCCCAAAATTACTTATATCTATTCCTATTTCATCATTTTCAATAAAAATTTTAGTATTTCCTTTTAAATCAATGACACCATATTGATTTTCCTTTTTTACTAAATATAATCCTGCGTCAAAATCCATCAATTCAATACTATCATATAGTATATCTACTTTTGTTTCTTTATTTTTAGACATTATACCTACTTTATTATTGCTTCTTACTAAAAAGTCACCAGTATCTTCTTGATATAAAATTTTATCATATTTACATTCTAATATTTCTTTCCCAGTATCTGCATTTATTACACCCATTTTATCATTTTTTTCTACTACTAGCATATTTTGTAATATTGTTTTATTATTCTCAAATTCTTCATTTATCTTTTCAAATCCATAGTCTAAAACTTTAGGTTCATATGATGAAATTAAATATGGCATTGTGTAAATTTGAATTTTATTAGTATTTTTATCATATTGAAATATTGAATTAAATGCTTTTTCTAATCCATCAGTTGTAATATATAAAACACCATTAATTGCTTTTACTGGTTTATCCATATATGTATAACTATAATTTTTAGATGAATCACCTAAATTTAATCTATATATTTTATTAGAGTTTAAACTGAAATTAACCACTTCATTTTCAGATTTTATATAACATTTATTTTTTTCTTCTGAAGTATTATCATATTCTCCATTGTAACTATTATACCCAAGTGAACTAGCTATATTTCTTATTGGTACATATATTGTTCCATCTTCATCAAAACTTAACATATTAAGCATTTCTGCATTAACTTTTCCATTCAGACTTACTTTCAATTTTCCTTTTTCTATATACATTAAATATGCAAAAATTGAAATTATTAATATTGTTAAAATTAATATTACTATTAGAATAATTCTTGCTACAGTTCTAGTACTATCTTTCTTTTTATCCATTTCCAAACTCTCATCTATCAAATTCATTTGTATTCCCCCTTAAAATAAATAATTTTTATTTTATATAACCATATTTTCTATAAAATTCTTCTTTGAAGGTTCCTAAATTATCTCTCTCTATTTCTATTCTAACCCTTTCCATCAAATTAGTCAAGAACCTTAAGTTATGTATTGACAATAATCTTACACCTAATATTTCATTTGTTTTAATTAAATGTCTTATATATGCTCTTGTATAATTTTTACAAGTATAGCAATCACATTCTGGGTCTAATGGTCCCCAATCTCTTTCATAGGTTGCATTTCTTACAACCACTTTTCCATTCCAAGTCATTGCTGTTCCATTTCTTGCAATTCTTGTTGGTAATACACAATCACACATATCAATTCCTGCCAAAGCGGCTTCTATTAAGTAATCAGGTGTGCCCACTCCCATCAAATATCTAGGCTTATCTTTGGGCATTAAAGGTGCTGTATAATATAACATCTTTAAATATTCTTCCTTAGGTTCTCCTACACTTATTCCACCTATTGCATATCCTGGTAAATCTAGTTTAATTAAGTCTTCTGCACTTTTCTTTCTTAAATCTTCATAAAATCCACCTTGTATAATACCAAATAATGCTTGATTTTCCTTTTTGTGAACTGCTTTACATCTTTTTGCCCATCTAGTCGTTCTTTCCATTGAATTCTTAGTGTATTCATAACTTGCTGGATATGGGCAACATTCATCAAATGACATTATTATGTCTGCTCCTAATGAATTTTCTATTTCCATTACTTTTTCAGGTGTAAACATATGCTTGCTTCCATCTAAATGTGATTTAAATTCAACACCCTCTTCAGAAATTTTTCTTAAATCACTTAAGCTAAATACTTGGAACCCTCCACAATCTGTTAATATTGGTCTATCCCAATTCATAAATTTGTGAAGTCCTCCTGCTTCTTCTACTATTTTATGTCCTGGCCTTAGATATAAATGATATGTATTAGATAAAATTATTTGCGCTCCAACTTCTTCTTTTAATTCTTCTGGTGTCATGGATTTTACTGTAGCTTGTGTTCCAACTGGCATAAACACAGGTGTTTGAATGTCTCCATGTGGTGTATGTACAACTCCTCTTCTAGCTCCTGTTTGTTTACATTCGTGTAATAATTCATATGTTACTGCTGGTTTCATTTTCTCCTCCTTAATTTAATTTCTAGGTCGTGATTTTTGGGTCGGAGACAAAAATCATTTTGCTCTTTCCCATTTTTCTTCAAATTTTAATATATGATTTTTGTCTCCGACCCCAAAATCACCTCAAAATCATAAACTCAGGCTTAAAATTATTTTATAAACATTGCATCTCCAAAACTAAAAAATCTATATTTTTCTTTTACTGCTTCATTATATGCTTCCATTATATAATCTTTTCCTGCTAATGCTGATACCAGCATTAATAATGTTGATTGTGGTAAATGAAAATTAGTTATTAAACCATCTAAACATTTATATTTATATCCTGGATATATAAATATTCCGAGTATCTCCTTCTGTTTCTTTTACCATTCCATTTTCATCTGCAATTGTCTCTAATACTCTACATGAGGTTGTTCCTACTGCAATTACTCTTTTTCCTGATTTTTTTGTTTCATTTATTTTTCTTACATCATCTTCTTTTATATAATAATGTTCTGTATGCATCTCATGTGCTTCAACTGTTTCTTCCTTAACTGGTCTAAATGTTCCTATTCCTACATGCAATGTCACATTTGCAATTTTCACACCCTTTTCTTCTATTTTCTTTAATAACTCTGGTGTAAAATGTAGTCCTGCTGTTGGTGCTGCTGCTGAGCCATCATATTTAGCATATACTGTTTGATATCTGTCTTTATCTTTTAATTCTTCATGAATATATGGAGGTAATGGCATTAATCCAATTTCATCTAATATTTCATTAAAAATACCATTATAACTAAATTGTACTTTTCTAGTTCCTCCTGGCATTGTGTCTAATATTTCTGCTATTAGTTTTCCTTCTCCAAATATTACTTTTGTTCCTACATGTAATTTATTTCCTGGTCTTACTATTGTTTCCCAAATGTCTCCTTCAATATTATTTAATAATAAAAATTCAACGTTTGCCCCTGTTTCTTTCTTTCCATAGATTCTTGCAGGTAATACTTTTGTATTATTTCTTACTAGGCAATCTCCCGGCTCTAAATAGTCAATAATGTCTTTAAATTTTTTATGTTCTATTGTTTTATTTTTTCTATCTAAAACCATTAATCTTGATTCGTCTCTTTTTTCTAATGGTGTTTGTGCTATTAGTTCTTCTGGTAAATCATAATTAAAATCTGATACTTTCAATTTTATTGCTCCTTTTTTAATATTTTAATTTTTTATTGCATATATGTTACTATTGTTTATCCTTATTTATATAACTTGACTAATCTTTTTACATACCTTATTAAATACTTGTTGTACTTCCTCAATAAAGTTTTGAGGTTCTTTATATACCTCTAATTTATATGAATATTCAAAATTCGATTTTTTAGCTGGTTTAATATTATAAATTTCAACTGGTAATCCTATTAATCCATCATTTGTCTTAATTTCTTTATTCATATAGTCCATGTACCATTTCTTTTGTCCTACTAATTTTTCATCTGTATAACCATATTTTTTATAGTCATGCAATGCTGGAATTACATATCCTGATTCTTTTGCTGTTCTTTCTAGCGAATGTAAAAATTCATGTAAAAAAACTTCTTCAGGAAATTCATTTATTCTAGTTTTATACCTATATGTATAACTCTTAGAAGCATTTGGTAATCTTATATTTGAAAATCCAATACCATAATAATCCATTGCTCCCAATCCAATCCAATCTTTCACTTCTATTTCTGTCATGTATTTATCATTTCCTAATCTCACTATTGCAAATATATGATCATAATTATTTTGACTTACTATATCTTTTATTTGTAACTCTATATCTTTCGGCTCTAAATAATAACCAAATTCGTCATCATAAGATAAATTGGATACTGGCTCTTTTATTATATGTATATCACAATTTGCTTTCATTTTTCCCTTAGATAAAGTATTACATGATTTTTCAAACCTTTTTATAGTTTCCCTTATATTTCTAATATCCTCATTAGTAACATTTATATCAATTGGCTTTCCATCTATATTTACATTTGTATTTTGAAAAATAAAACATGCATAATTCCAATCATTATTCTCTTCTTTATTTCCTTTTTCAATTGAAAAATCTGAAAACCAAACTTTTCCTTTGGCATTTCCACCTATTCCACCTAATCTAAATGCAATATCTACTTTTT
>CAUWFY010000056.1:0-8529 GCA_963558115.1 uncultured Clostridia bacterium | reverse complement strand
AGAGGTAGATGATGCAAATAATTATGCAAAATTTGTATGTGAACCATTAGAAAGAGGTTATGGAGTTACAATAGGAAATTCTCTAAGAAGAATACTACTTTCATCACTTCCAGGATGTGCAATAACAAGTGTTAAAATAGACGGCGTATTACATGAATTTTCAACAGTAGCTAATGTTGTAGAAGATGTACCAGAAATAATAGTAAACTTAAAAAATGTTAGACTAAAATTTGATGGAAATGAAGAAAAAGTTTTAAGAATAGAACATAAAGGTGAAGGTGAAGTATTAGCAGGAGATATAATAACAGATGGAACAGTAGAAATATTAAATCCAGACTTACATATAGCAACAGTTTCAGAAGGTGGAAACTTGAAAATGGAAATGACTGCTGATAGAGGTAGAGGATATAACTCATCTGATAAAAATAAAAAACCAAATCAAGATATATCTGTTCTTCCAATTGATTCTATCTATACACCAGTAAAAAAAGTGAATTATCAAGTAGAAAACACTAGAGTTGGACAAATGGTAGATTATGATAAATTAGTAATAGAAGTTTGGACAGATGGAAGCCTTAAAGCTCATGAAGCATTAAGCTTAGCTGCTAAAGTAATGACAGGTCATTTAGAGTTATTTATTGACTTATCAGAAGCAGCTAAAAATACACAAGTAATGGTTGAAAAAGAAGAATCTAAGAAAGAAAAAGTCTTAGAAATGTCAATAGAAGAACTTGAATTATCTGTAAGATCATTTAACTGTTTAAAAAGAGCAGCGATTTCAACTGTTGAAGATTTAACAAATAAAACAGAAGCAGATATGATGAAGGTAAGAAATTTAGGAAAGAAATCTTTTGATGAAGTAACTGCAAAATTACATGCATTAGGATTAGACTTTGCTAAAGAAGAAGAATAGGAATTATAGAATAAGGGAAGGTGAAAAAATTGGCTACAAATAGAAAATTAGGTAGAAAAACAGATATTAGAATGGCAATGTTAAAAACTTTAACAACAGACTTAATTATGCATGGTAAAGTTGAAACAACATTAGCAAGAGCAAAAGAAGTAAAATCAATAGCTGACAGCATAATATCACTTGCAATAAAAGAAAAAGACAACTTTGAAATGGTAGATGTTAAAGTAGTAAAAGCTAAACTAGATGAAAATGGAAACAAAGTAACAGAACTAGTTAAAAGCAAAAACGGAAAAGAATACTTAAAAGTTGTAAAAGAAGAAAAAGTAGAAAAAAGACAAAAAGACATGCCATCAAGATTAAATGCAAGAAGAAAAATGATGAAAAAAATAAATAAAGTAAAAGATAGCAATGGTAATAATGTTGATTTATTAGACAAACTATTTAATGAAATAGCTCCAAAATATGCAGGTAAAAATGTTGGAGGTTATACAAGAATAGTTAAAGCTGGTCCAAGAAGAGGAGACGGAGCAGAAGTTGCTATATTACAATTAATATAATTGATTTAGAAAAGAGTTGAATTTTAGATTATTTAGCTCTTTTTTTGTTTTGACTCAAATGAAGTGGTTGTATATATACAATATATCAAAATAATAAGAATGATTAGGTGAATAGAAAAATAATAATTAACCAAAAATATATAATTACATATAATAACTTAATAGGAGGAATCAAAATGTTAGAATTTATATTAAGTACAACATTCTGGACATTAGCCTTTTATGGGTTATTTGAGTTTTTAAAAAATATTATATATATATGTACATATACAAAACTAAAATCAGACGGAATACATGTTATAATTGCAGTAAAAAATCAAGAAGAAAAAATAGAAGGATTTTTACGTTCAATATTATTTAAAATATTATATGGTAGAGAGGAAGAACTAAAAAATGTCATAGTAGCAGATTTAGAATCTAAAGATGATACAAAGCAAATAGTAAAAAAATTATCAAAAGATTATGAATGTCTAAAAGTTTTAAGTTGGAAGGAAACAAAAGAATTAATGGACAATGTAAACGAGAATTAGAAAAAATTAACACAATATGAGAGTTTATACTAGTACATCATACTAATAAAAAGAAATTTGAATAAAAAAATTAATTATAGAAATTATGAAAATAAATCTAAATTGTAGAATTTCTTCCAAATTTATGATATAATTACAAAAAAATTAGGAGGTAAGATATGCCTAAATTTTTTGTGACGTCAAATGAAATTGAAAATGATAAAATAAAAATAAAAGGTACAGATGTAAATCATATAAAAAATGTATTAAGAGCCAAAATTGAAGAGAAAATAGATATTTGCAATACAGACGAAATGAAAGATTATGAATGTAAAATAGAAGAACTTACAAATGATTGTGTAACTTGTAAAATCATTTCTGAAAAACAAAATGCTTCAGAATCAAATGTAGAAATAACAATTTTTCAAGGTCTACCAAAAGCAGATAAAATGGAATTAATAATTCAAAAGTCAGTTGAATTAGGAGTAAATAAAATAATTCCAGTTGATATGAAAAGATGTGTTGTAAAATTAAAAGATAAAGACCAAATAAAAAAAGTAGAAAGATGGCAAAAAATTTCTGAAGTAGCATCAAAACAATGTGGTAGAGGAATTATTCCTAAAATAGGACAAGTTATGAAAATAAAGGAAATTCTAAATAGTATTGAAGAATATGATGCAGTATTAGTAGCATATGAAAAAGAAGAAAATAATTACTTGAAAATTGAATTAGATAAATTAAAAAATGTAGAAAAAGATAAAAAGAAAATAGCAATTGTAATTGGTCCAGAAGGAGGATTAGAAGAAGAGGAAGTAAAACAGCTTCAAGAAAATGGAGCTAAAGTAATAACTCTAGGAAAAAGAATTCTTAGAACAGAAACAGTAGCTTTAAATATGATTAGCATATTAATGTATGAACTAGAAAATTAGGAGGAAAAAATGCTAGAAGAAAAGAAGAAAGAAAGTAATAAAGAAATGATAAAAAAAGAAGAAAAAGATAAAAAATTACCAAAAGGTATTTCTCAAAGTATATTAAAAAATATACTAAAAAATCTAGGAGTAGCTATTTTTATTATGATATATTTTATAATATTAAATATATTATATATTAATTTACAAGAAAATATCTTACTAGAAACTGTAAAAATATGTTCTACTGTTTTATTAATAACTGGAATAATTATAATAGAAATTGCATATAAAAAAGACAATGGAACATTAGCAATAACTGGTATAGAAGTATTAGTGTTATCAATGCATAGCTTATTTATAAATCATGTTACAAAAGTATTAAATTATGATTTCAGATTATATCTATTAACTTCATCATATGTTTTTGCAATTTACTATGTATTAAAAACAATTATAATATATACTAAATCAAGAAAAAAATATTTATGTAGTCTTAGCGATGTTTCAGATATAGTAAAAAAAGATGAACCAACAGTTAAAGAAGCAAAGAAAAGAAATGTAACAGAAGATGAAAATGAAATAGAAGATATGACAGAAAATAAAGTAATTGGAAAAGAGAACAATGCTAAGAATAAAAAAGATTCTAAAAAAGAAACTAATAATATAAAAAATACTAAAAAAGAATCAAAAAAAGATAAATTAGAAAAAGAAGAAAAAAAACAAATAGCTCCCAAAGAGGGAGAAACTAAAAGAAAAACATCTACTAAAAAAGCTGATAAAGACATTAAAGTAAAAGATGCGAAAGAAATAAAAACAGTAAAAGAAATACAAGAAAACAAAACAGCAAAGAAAAGTAAGAAAACAAGTAATAAAGAAGTTATAAAAAAAGATGAAGATAAAACACAAAAAGAAAACAAAAATGAAGAAGAAAATAAAGTACAAAAACCAAAAAGTAAAAGGGGAAGAAAGCCAAAAAAAGAGGTAGAAAAAAATGGTTAAAAGCATGACAGGATATGGAAAAGAATCCTTAATAATAGACTCTAGAGAATATCAAGTTGAAATAAAAAGTGTGAATCATAGATATTTAGATATATCAATAAAATTGCCTAGAAGTTTAAGCTATCTAGAAGAAAAAATGAAAAAAATTATAGCTTCAAAAGTAAAAAGAGGAAAATTCGATGTATTTGTAAATTTTATAAATAACTCAACAGAAGGAAAAAATATAAAAATAAACACAGAAATTGCTAAAATGTATATAAAAGAGCTAAAGGATTTAGCAGAAAGTGAAAGTCTTATCTCAGATATAAATGTTATGGAAATAGCTAAATTACCAGAAGTTTTAAATATACAAAATGTACAAGATGATGATATGATAGAAAAAGAACTAGAAAAAGTAATGACAAATGCAGTTGATAATTTAATTTCAATGAGAGTAACAGAAGGAAATAAAATAGAAAAAGATTTAATAGAAAGACTTGAAATAATAAATGAAAAGGTAAAAGAAATATCTAAGCTTTCTACTGGACTTATTGAAGAATATGTAGTAAAATTAGAAGGTAGAATAAAAGAACTGTTAACAGACCAAGATATTGATAAAAATCGATTAGCACAAGAAACAGTTATATATGCAGATAAATGTTCAATTCAAGAAGAAGTTATAAGATTAGATAGTCATATAGCTCAATTTAAACAAATATTAAATAGCAAGGAAGCAATAGGAAAAAAATTAGACTTTCTAATACAAGAGATGAATAGAGAAACAAATACAATAGGCTCAAAAGCAAATAACTTAGCGATAACAAATGCAGTAATAGAAATAAAAACACGGCTTAGAAGATATTAGAGAACAAATTCAAAATATAGAATAGGAAGGATTGAATTATATGCAATTAATAAATATAGGATTTGGAAATATTGTTTCAGCTGAAAGAATAGTTGCAATAGTTAGCCCAGAATCGGCACCAATAAAAAGACTAGTACAAGAAGCAAAAGATAATAAAACAGCAGTAGATGCTACTTATGGAAGAAGAACAAGAGCTGTTTTAATAATGGATTCAGGTCATATTATATTATCAGCAGTTCAACCAGAAACTGTTGGTGGAAGAATTGATAAAAATATATCACAAGATGATAATAAAATTTAGGAGGAATTAAATTATGATAGTAAAACCAAGTGTTACAGAATTACTTACAAAAGCAAATAATAGATATGAATTAGTTATAGCTACATCTAGAAGAGCAAGACAAATAGCAGCAGGAGATGAACCTATGACAAAAGTAAAAGAAGAATCACCAGTTACACTAGCTGCTAATGAAATAGCAGAAGGAAAAGTTGAAATTGAAAGGGAAAATAAAGTAGGAGAAGATGAAATAGTAGAAGAAGAGAAAGAAGAAAATGAAGAAAACGAAAAACAAAAACAAGATAATTAAAGAAAGAATAAAGTTAATGGCAATAAAAAAACAAAAGATAGAAGAGTAAAGTAAATAGATAAAAAAGAATAAAGTTAACAGTAATAAAATAAAAAGATAAAAAGAGTAAAATTAAGGCAACTAAAAAGTAAAGAATAAAATCAATAGCTACAAAATAAAAAGGAAAATAACAAAAGGAGTAAAGAAAAAATGTTAGTAATATTATCAGGAGTTGCAGGAGCAGGAAAAGATACAATAAAAAAAGAACTAATAAAAAGAATGGAAAATGTAGAGTCTTTACCATCATATACATCTAGACCAATGCGTGAAGGTGATGTAGAAGGTGGAACATATCATTTTGTAACAAAAGAAGAATTTGAAGAAATGATAGAAAATAAAGAATTTTATGAATATGATGTACATCACAATCATTATTATGGAACTTCAAGAAAATTATTAAATAAAAAAATAGAAAGTGGAAAAATAATTGTTAAAGATATTGATGTAAATGGAACAGAACATTTAAAAGATCTTTTAGGACAAGATACAAAAGTAGTTACAATCTTTTTAAGAGTTCCAAAAGAAGAATTACGTCATAGATTAGAAAACAGAATTGACAAGCCAAAGCCAGAAGAGATAATCTTAAGATTAAATAGATTTGATTACGAAGAATCAAGAATTAATATATATGATTATGTATTAATAAATAATGATTTAGAAAAAACTGTGCAAATTATAATGACAATAATAGAAAATGAAAAAAGATTAGAAAATAATAAATAAGCAGTTAATTAAAAATAAAACAACTTTGTATTATATAAAGTTGTTTTTATTACATCATAGAAAAATATGAGGTAATAATATAAAATGTAATAAAAAATAATTATTATTTATAAAAAAGAAAAAATTTAGATTTAATATATAAGTAAAAATTAAGAACATAAAAATGGAGGAATTTCTATGAATGACAAAATTGTTATAAAAGGAGCAAAAGAGCATAACTTAAAAAACATAAATTTAGAAATACCAAGAGACAAATTAGTTGTAATAACAGGACTATCAGGTTCAGGAAAATCTTCACTAGCTTTTGATACATTATATGCAGAAGGCCAAAGAAGATATGTAGAAAGTTTATCATCATATGCAAGACAATTTTTAGGACTAATGGAAAAACCAGATGTAGAAAGTATAGAAGGTTTATCACCTGCAATTTCTATTGATCAAAAAACAACTTCTAAAAATCCTCGTTCAACAGTAGGAACAGTAACAGAAATTTATGATTATATCCGTCTTTTATATGCACGAATAGGAGTACCATATTGTCCAAACTGTGGGAAAAGAATAGAAAAACAAACAATAGACCAAATTGTAGACAATATTATGGAATTAGAAGAAGGAACAAGGATACAAGTTTTAGCACCAGTTGTTAGAGGTAGAAAAGGAGAATATACTAAACAATTAGAAGAATTTCAAAAAGATGGTTTTGTTAGAGTAAGAATAGATGGAGAAATATATGAACTATCAGATGATATTGAACTTGATAGAAAAAAGAAACATAATATTGATTTGATAGTAGATAGATTAGTAATAAAAGAAAATATAGTTAGCAGATTAACAGAATCAGTTGAAATTGCATTAAAACATGCAGACAATTTAGTAACAATAGATATAGTAGGGGATAAAGAAAAGTTATATAGTTGTAATTATGCTTGTCCTGATTGTGGATTTAGTTTTCCAGAGCTGACACCAAGAATGTTTTCTTTTAATAATCCTATGGGAGCTTGTCCTAAATGTACAGGTATAGGGTATTTAATGAAAATGGATGAAGATTTGATAATTCCAGATAAAAATAAAACTTTATATGATGGAGTAAAAGCATTTGGCTCTAGTACAATGAAAAAGGGAGATACTATGGCCAAAATGTATTTTGAAAGTATAGGAAGACATTATGGAGTAGAAATAAAAAATAAGAAAATAAAAGACCTACCAAGAGATTTCTTAGAAAAAATATTATATGGTACAGGAAATGAAGAAATAGATTTTGAATACCAATCACCAGCAGGAATAAGAAAATTCAAAGCACCATTTGAAGGAGTAATACCAACATTAGACAGAAGACATAATGAAACTAAATCACAAGGAATGAGAGATTTTTATGAGATGTATATGAGTAACTCACCTTGTAATGAATGTAATGGAGCAAGATTAAAACCAGAGATTTTATCAATAAAAATAGGTGACAAAAATATTAATGAATTAACAGAAATGTCAATAGGAAAAATCAAAGAATATTTAGATAATTTAACTTTAAATAAAACAGAAGCAATGATTTCAGATTTAATACTAAAAGAAATTCATCAAAGACTACAATTTTTAATAGATGTAGGGTTAGAATATTTAACATTATCAAGAAGTGCAGGAACTTTATCAGGAGGAGAAGCACAAAGAATTAGATTAGCAACACAAATAGGTTCAGGATTAACAGGAGTGTTATATATTTTAGATGAACCAAGTATAGGATTACATCAAAGAGATAATGATAGACTCTTAGCTACACTAAAAAAATTAAGAGATTTAGGAAATACATTAATAGTAGTAGAACATGACGAAGATACTATGTATGCAGCAGACCAAGTAATTGACATAGGACCAGGAGCAGGTACACATGGTGGACAAGTTATGGCACAAGGAACAGCAGAAGAAATAAAAAATGTAGAAAAATCTATAACTGGAAAATATTTAAGTGGAAGATTAAAAATACCTGTACCTAAAAAAAGAAGAAAAGCAGTAAAATCAAAAGTAATTGAAGTACAAGGTGCAACAGAAAATAATTTAAAAAATGTAAGTGTAAAATTCCCATTAGGAGTATTTAACTGTGTAACAGGAGTATCAGGTTCAGGAAAATCAACATTAGTAAATGAAGTTTTATACAAATCAATTGCAAAAGAATTAAATGGTTCTAATGAAAAACCGGGAAAATGTAAAGGCATAAAAGAAATAAATCAAATAGACAAAATAATAAATATAGACCAATCACCAATAGGAAGAACACCTCGTTCAAATCCAGCAACATATACAGGAGTTTTTGATTTAATAAGAGATATATTTGCAGCAACAGAAGAAGCAAAATTAAGAGGATATCAAAAAGGAAGATTTAGTTTTAATGTACCAGGAGGAAGATGTGAAAGTTGTAATGGTGACGGTGTTCATAAAATAGAAATGCACTTTTT
>CAUWFY010000055.1:0-8825 GCA_963558115.1 uncultured Clostridia bacterium | reverse complement strand
AATATTGGGATTTTATCCCATAAAAAAATACTTCCTATTTGAACTACGGGTGGCCTTGGGAAAGGGGGAATTATTAATGTGGACTTACAATAAAACATTGCAATATCCAATAAATATAAAATGCACAGACCCTCGTCTTGCAAAAGTAATTATTTCTCAATATGGAGGTCCAGATGGGGAGCTTGCAGCATCTTTGAGATATTTATCACAAAGATTTGGAATGCCAGACCAAAAAGCAAAAGCGGTTTTAAATGATATTGGTACAGAAGAATGAGTTCCTTAAGGTTATCAATTAAAAACATACTCAGTAAAATATTGTTATAGGCTATAACATAAAAAGGACTAATGAACTCAAAAAAAATATTTTGTCAAATACTTGCCTAATAAATTAAAAAATGCTAAAATTATATGTAATGGAAATAAATATAGTTGTGTATAGAAAGTAGTTGATAAATATGAAAAAGAAAACAAAAATAATTATAATAATATGTATAGTTCTAGTAGTTGCCTTATTTTTATTTTTTAAGTTTGTTAATAAATATGCATTACAAAATTTATTGTTTAATATACAGATGATTGGAGTAGATAAAGATATAATAATTGAAGAAAGAGGTGGACCTGTTGAAATGGGAGGTTATGCTTCATCAGCTTATGATTATTATATAGATTTAGATAAGAAAAAAATATATGAAGTGTTAGACTATTATGTGTATGGTGGTGCAATGGAAGCTGGAGAAGAAGGTTCACATTATACAATTGAAAGAACCAAAAACTTAAGTAATGATGAAATTAGTGACATATTAAAATTAACAGAAGTTGAACCTAATTCAAATTCTAATTTAAGTAGTCAATCATCAAGTCTACTTTCTCCTTTTCGTGATAGACCTGTATATTACAATATAAAATACAATAACAAAGTTACATCTGTCAGTAGTGAAACAGCTACTCCACTTAGAAATATTATAAACAGCATGAAATAAAAAGTATTATGAATATAGATAATGTAAAAAGAAAACTATAAAAGTTAGTTTTCTTTTTAGTTTGTATAAAATAATAGTAGGAGCACTTAAAAAGGCTAGATTGGTGTACTAAGAGCAGGGAGTTTTTGTACCCTTTTTTTAGATTACAAGCAAAAATTTGAGTATGATTTATCTATCTCATCCTGGTATATTTCTAAATAACTTAAAGTGACAGATGGAGATGAGTGATTAAATATTTGCTGCAGTATAATTTAGTTTTACAATATCACTAATTCTTAACCTTGTGTTAATACCAACATAGAATAACAAATAATTTCTAGTTCCAGATTTTTTAAGTTCTTCTTTCATCTCTTGTAATTTTTCTTTATCTCTAATTGGCTGCACAAAATTCATATCAAATACCCTCTATGCACTTCATTATAGCACATTTAAAGGAATATCACGAAACTAAATGGAAAGATTTTAATAAACAAAAAATTATTATTTGAATTTCTTAATTCAAATAGCAGAATAAAATCATAAATATATCTTTAAGAAGTAAAGCCAAAGGGCTTTATTTTTTTACCATAAAAATAAACAATTATATAAACTTTTTATATAAATCTAATTTTGAAATCACCATCAGTAAAATAATAGTAGATAGATATATTTAATGTAAATTGAAAAAATCTAAAAAAATTTTATGCCTCAGTAAAATATTATTAGATGAAATCATTTTATTCCAATAATGCTAAGAAGATATTTGGAACAGAACCATTTTACAGAATAGATATTGCTATTAAAATAATAAATGATAATGAAACTATAAGAACAAATATGAAAGAAAAACTATGTTCCTTAATTATACTAATAAATTCAGATGGCTATACAAGAGCAAAGCAAATTTGGTCAGATACATTTTCATCAAAAACATTTGGTAATCATATTAAGAAAATTAGAGAATTAGGTATAAACCCAGTAACATTTGATGATGTGATAAATAGAGAGAAAATAACCTATAAAACTATACCTAACTTCTCCCTATTAGATAATGCTGAGATGGAATTTATTAAAAGAGATACATTTAAGTTTTAACAATAATTATAGTATCAACAAACATATAAGATATTATAAATTAAACATTAAAGAATTTTACAAATTATACAAATTAAATAATAACAACAGCTTAATAACATAGAATTTAAAGAGGTGTTCAAGAATATGGAAATAGAGGAAATTAAGATTGATAGCACTACTGTAAAATTCTTTGATGATTATATTGAAGAAGATACAACTATCTTCCTAAATATTTTAGGAACAGCAATTCAAAATGTGCTAGAAAAACAAGTCAAACATAAATGATTATTTGTAATTTTACTTAAACTCATATATAATTATTTGAAGTTAAAGGCAGATTATAAAGGAAAGGAGTGTTTATGGAAGATGATAGACTCTATTGTATATACTTAAGAAAATCAAGAGAAGATAGAGAAATTGAAAGATATGATAATGTAAATACATTAGATAGACATAGAAGAACCTTATTAAGATTTGCAGAAGAACACAACATGCCAATTGGTCATATATATGAAGAAGTTGTAAGTGGAGAAACTATTGAAGAAAGAGAAGTAATGAAAAATGTTCTAAGAGATGTGGAAAGTAGAATGTGGAGTGGTGTATTGGTAATGGAAGTTGAAAGACTCGCCAGAGGTGATACATCAGACCAAGGTGTTGTTGCAAGAGTATTTAAATATTCTTCTACTAAAATAGTTACACTTACCAAAACTTATGACCCTAATAATGAATTTGATGAAGAATATTTTGAATTTGGTTTATATATGTCTAGGAGAGAATATAAAACAATAAATAGAAGACTACAAGGTGGTAGAATTACTTCTGTAAAAGATGGTAAATATGTAGGCAATATTCCTCCTTTGGGGTATAAAAGAATAAAACTAGAAAATGAAAAAGGTTTTTCACTAGAACCAGATTTAGAAGAAGCAGATTTAGTTAAACAAATATTTAATCTATACGCTTATGATGGATTATCAATAGGTGAAATTGCAATTAGATTAGATATGATGGGAATAAAACCAAGAAAATCAGAATATTGGAGTTCATCTACTATAAAAGATATATTAAATAACCCAGTGTATATTGGCAAGATTAGATGGGAAGCTAGAAAGCAACAGCTGTCTACCAAAGAAGGTAAAAGAATTAAAACTAGACCTAGAAACCCAAATGCTGTATTAGTAGACGGCTTACATAAAACTATAATAGACGAAGAAACTTGGAACATTGTTCAACACAAAAGAGCTCTAAATAAACCACCAGTTCAACACAATAATATCATAAAAAGTTCACTTGCAGGAATAGTATATTGTGCAAAATGTGGTAAACCTATGCAAAGAAGACCATATAATAAAAAAGATAAACCTGCAACACTTGTGTGTAATAACCCTAAATGTGATAACATTAGTTCAAAACTTCATATTGTAGAAGATAAAATTATACGAGCATTAAAGATATGGCTAGAAAATTATAAAATAGATCATGAAGAACTAATTAGCAAAAATAAATCTATTGTAGGCATTACCCCAAAAGACCAATTAAAACAACTGGAAAACAGATTAAGTAGAGAAAAATCAAAACTTAATAAAATATATGATTATCTTGAAGATGGAACTTATACAAAACTAGAATTTACAGATAGATTATCAGTTACTAAATCTAAAATTCAAGAATTAGAAGACAAAATTAAACCATTACAGATTAAAGTTAATGAAGAAGAATATATAAATAAAGAAAAAACATTAGTAATTCCTAAACTACAAAATGTATTAGACATATATGATGAATTAGAAAATAATGAGGAAAAAAACAAGTTACTTAAAAGCATAATAGAAAAGGTTACATATTTAAAGACAGAAAAATCTATAAAAAAGAGTTCAGACCCAACTAACTTTGAAATACATATATACCCTAAAATTCCAAAATATAAATAGATTTATCAATAGTTAAATTTATAATTAGTCTTTAACTATTGATAACCTAGTGGAACAGAAGAATTAGCACACTTAGAAATGGTGGGAGCAATAGTTCATCAATTAACCAAAGATGCAAGTATAGAAGAAATAGAAAAAGCAGGATTAGGAGCATATTATACAGATCATGGTGTAGATGTCTACCCACAAGCAGCAGCAGGATATCCATTTAATGCAGCAGTTCTTGCATGTAAAGGAGATCCAATAGCAAATTTACAAGAAGATTTAGCAGCAGAACAAAAAGCTAGAGCAACTTATGAAAAATTAATTGATTTATGCAGAGATAATCCAGATGTAATAGATCCATTAAGATATTTAAGAGAAAGAGAAGTAGTGCACTTCCAAAGATTTGGAGAAGCGCTTAGAGGAGTGCAAGATAAATTAGCAGAGAAGAAGTTTTATATGAACAATATTAAGAATATGAATAATTGTAAATAAAGAATAGTAAAGCTAAGCCAATTATAAAGTATAATTGAAAATTTGATTTCAATTAATTAACAGTAATAGAAATTTAAATGAAAAGAAAACATAACAAGAATTATTATGTTTTCTTTTTTACAATATAGTAAAACTAAAAATAGTAGTTATAGCTCTAATTCTCGATCGTCGGATTTTTCAAATCCTGTAAATCTATCTAATATAGTTGAATTACCTGATAATTGATTTCCCATTAGAACACCATCTTCCGCTCTAAAGAGGTTAAATAAAACAGTAATATTATAATTTTCTTTATTTAATTGATTTTGAAATTTAGATAAAGTTTCTTTTTGATTTTTAGAAATACACTTTGGAATATATAATAATCCGCTAGAATGATTATCGAAAGATGTATTTTCAGCAAATGCAATATGACCAAGTTTTTGTATTTCAAAGAATATGCTATTAACATCATGTTTAGTAATAAGATTTTGAACAGAGGGCTCATTAACAAAATTTTTTTCTAAAAATTCTTTCATATAAAAATAATGAGCAGTATCATTTTTATCTTTTAATATTAATTCTATATTTCCATCTTTATTTATTCCATCTATATTAGAACTTCCATAAATTAATGCTATTTTTAAATCATGAATATTAAAATCTCTTTCCATATTATTATCCTCCCATACAATAATAGTATCACAAAATTAAAGAATAGTCTAAATAATAATTCTCATCAAGATAGCATCAAATTTTTTATCATAATATTTTTTTCTTCTACCAACTTCTAAAAATTCATATTTTTTATACAAATTAATAGCAGGGAAATTTCTCTCATTAACTTCTAAATTAATACTATTAATATTATTATTTTTGCAAATATCAATTAAATTTTTTAAAAGTAAACTTGCAATACCTTGTTTTCTGTAAGAAGATTTTACAGCAATATTCATAATATCTGCTTCATCAATAATAAATTTAGCACCTGCAAATCCAACAATTTCATTTTCAAGTTTTGCAACAATAAATTTTGAATTACTACTTTTCAATTCATCTTTCAAAATATCTAAATTCCAAAAATTATCAAACTCAGAAATATTTAAGTTATCTAAATCATTATACTCCATTTTAGAAATTAATAAATTTTTTTCTTCTAATTGCCTTTGAGCTTGAGGCTTTTTTAAGTAAAGTGGAAGTATATTATCGTTATAATTATTGCTATTATTTTTATCAGTATTTTTACCATGGATGATATCTTTATTTTTATCATTAAAGATATCAATTCCAGCTAGTCCAAGATTTAAAATATTAATATCATTTATTTCATCATCAGAGAAGTAAATAGAACTATTATTGCAATCACTCAAAATATGTTCTCTATAAATTAAAGCCCCATCACCTACAAATGTTATTTTTTTATCATTATATTTATAATTTAAAAGTTTAATACAATTTTCAATACTATCTGCTGTAGGTGCTTCTAATAAAGTATAAGTATTATCTTTTAATTTATATAAAGAATAGTAACAATTATTGTTTTTACAATCAATAAGACTACAAATTAATCCTTCACTTTTTATATTATAAGCTAGACTAGTAAGTGAACTAACACCTATTATAGGTATATTGAAACTATCTGAAAATGCTTTTACAGTAGCAATTCCAATACGAATACCAGTAAAAGAACCTGGTCCAATATCACATATTAATAAATTAATATCATTTAAAGTTAAATTAGTTTCTTCAAATATATCTTTAATAATAGGCATTAAAGATTCTGAATGTGTCAAGCCATTATTAAGCTCTATTTTTTTTACTAATTTATCATTGTCTAAAATTGCAACAGCACAAATTTTACTAGAAGTATCAATGCATAAAGTTTTCAAAATAAAACCTCCAAATCTCAGTATATTATTTTAAAGAATTTAAAACATTATCATATTTTTCACCAAAAGATGTAATATTTAAAATTCTTGAATTTTCATTATTTTCATCTCTTTCAAATTGTATATGAATATAATCTTTTGGCAAAGCATCTTGAACTATTTCGCCCCATTCAACAATGCAAATACCTTTATCAAAATATTCATCACCACCAATTTCATAGAATTCAGAAGAGTCTTCTAATCTATAAACATCAAAATGATAAATATTAATATCATTTTTTATATATTCATTGACAATAGTGAATGTAGGGCTAGAAATTTCATTTTCTAAGTTAAAATATGATAAAATTCCTTCAGTTAATTTAGTTTTTCCAGAACCTAACTCGCCAGAAAGCACAACTACATCACCATTACATAATTTTGAAGCTAGTTTTTTTCCAAAAGATAGTGTATCCTCTGGACTAGATGAAGTTATTTTTAATAAGTTCATAATTTTTCCTTTCAAATGTTAAAATTTAATTAACTAAAAATATTATAATACAGAACTGAGAAAAATACAATTATATATTACAATTATATTACATTTATAAAAAATATGTTGAAAAATGTACTACTTTAAATTATAATTAACTTGTATAAGGACGAACTAAGGAGGAAAACATGGATACTTTTGCAAATTACATTTTAGAAGCAGAAGATTTATCAGCTAAATTAGAAATAGCATATTATTTATCTAAAAAAATAAGAATATTTTTTGATAAATCAGTAGTCTTCAAAACTGAAATAGCAAGAATGTTTATTGATTATATGAAAATTGATGTCGATAAAAATTTAGTATTAACGGCATGTCTTTTGTGTAATTGCAAAAAAGTAAATGATGCCCAAGATATAAAAAGAGTGCATACATATGCTAAAGAAGGTGCAGAATATCTATCAACTTTGGGATTTGATAACAGGTTTTGTAAAATATGTGAAGAAGTAAATAGATACAGTCAAAGTAATCCTAGAGAAAAAGAAAGTGATATACTAGAATTAGTAGACCAATTTGGTGGAATGTTATTAGACAGACCAGAAAGAATAGGATTTAAACCTGATGAAGCTATGGTTTTATTAGAACATAGAAATTTAAAAGATTATTATAATAGATATTTGCATACTTTTAATGATTTTGTAAATATAATGGAACAAATCGAGCTAAATGAAATGACTACAATGAAGTCTTTAAGAAGGTTAGCAAAAATATATAATGAAACAGACAAGTTAAAAAATTTTATAAATAAAGTATGCTATGACTATGAGCCTAAAATAGATAAAGCAATGGAAAAACATATGAAAGAAATAAAAGATGAAATGCTAGATAATCCATCACGACCATTATTTAGTGAAGAAACAGCAAGAAAAGTATTATCTCGTATGAAAGAAGAGAAATTAAGAGATACATCAAATTAATTAGATAAAATGTTAATATATAATAGTTTTTACAAATTATCAACTATTTTAAGCTACTCTACAAGAAAGAATAAATTGGTTTATAGGTAAATCCTATTTAAAAAACCTAAATATGTAAGCAAGAAGGAAAGAAAATGTACGAAATATTTGCAGATATGCATGTTCATATCGGAAGAAGTGAAAATGGAAAACCAATAAAAATAACAGCAGCAAAGTCTTTAAATTTTGCTAATATAGCCAAAGAATGTGCAGATAGAAAAGGAATAAATGTAGTAGGAATAATAGATTGTGCTTCACCATATGTAATTGAAGATATAGAAAAATTTTTAGAAACAGGAGAGGCATATGAGTTAAAAGATGGTGGAATAATATATAAAGATAAAGTTTGTATATTATTAGGAAGTGAAGTAGAAACTTCAGAAGAAGGAAGAAATGGAAAAAAAGGAAGTGCTCACAATATATGTTTCTTTCCTCATTTAAAAGATATAAAACAATTTTCAAGTGAATTAAGTCATCACTTAAAAAATATTACTTTAAGCACACAAAGAACAGATTTATCAGGCTATGATTTAATAGATATAGTAGAAAAATATAATGGAATATTAATCCCAGCACATATTTTCACTCCACATAAAAGTTATTACGGAAATTGTACAGATAGATTAAAAAATATATTTAAAGAAAAATATGATAAAATTTTTGCAGTAGAATTAGGGCTAAGCTCAGATACATTTTTAGCAGATATGATAACAGAATTAGAAAATAAAACATTTTTAACAAATTCAGATGCACATTCACTTCCTAAAATAGCAAGAGAATATAATAAAATGCAAGTAGAAGATATATCATTTAAAGAAATAGTAAAAGCTTTAAAAAATGAAGATGGAAGAAAAATAATTTCAAATTATGGACTAGACCCAAAACTTGGTAAATATCATAGGACATATTGTGATGACTGTGAAAAAACAATAGAAACAAAAGAGCCAGTAGAGGAATGTCCATATTGTGGAAGTAAAAATGTTACATTTGGAGTTTTTGATAGAATTGAATTAATAAAAGATAAACCA
>CAUWFY010000054.1:0-8918 GCA_963558115.1 uncultured Clostridia bacterium | reverse complement strand
AATTTATTTTTTATTTATCCAATCATGATTTTTGTCTCCGACCCCGAAATCATCTTGTCTCCGACCTCGAAATCTTTTGTCTCCACGACCCTGAAATCTCGAAATCATTAAAATCATTAAAATCATTATTTTTTGTTATATATTTCTAAATATTATACATAATAATATAAATAATTATGGGAGTCATTATGAAAAGGAAATATATAATATCAATTTTAATATCTTTAATAATATTTTTTTTAATATCAATATCTATATTAGTTTTTTTATCACATATTCAAAATTTAATAAATGCAAATACTTTGAAAAACTTAGCAGAAATAACTAAACAAGATGTAGAAAAAATAGAAAATAGAATTCAAGAACATATGCGTATTTTAGGAACAATTTTAAATGAAATAGAAGAAAAGAAACCAACAACTGAACAAGAGATTTTTAATATATATAACAGAAATCTAGGAAAAGAAGAATTTTCTAGAATAGCAATTTTATATAAAGATGGAAAAACTTCGACTAGTGATGGAGAAATAGTGGATTTATCAGAAGATATAAATTATTTTTTTGAAAGTGATAAAATGCAAATTTCAAAAAGAAGATATAGCAAAGTAAATAATAGTGAAGTAAATATTTATTCAAAGAAAACGATATTTAATGGAAAATCCGTTGTTATTTTGTTAGTAATAGAAACAGAAAAATATGAAGAAATGTTTACACAAAAAATATATAATGGAACAGGAATGGAATATATAATAACAAATGAAGGAGATATTGTTGCTAATTCAGAGGTCAAAGATAAAAAGATTAATATTTTTGAAGAAATGAAACAAATTAATGATAAAGAAATAGAAAAAGTAGAAAAAATGAAAGAAATTTTATCTAATAATACATTAGGACAAATGATTTATTCAATAAAAGAACATAATTATTATATAGCTTTTGAAAAGTTGGATATTGAAAATTGGATATTAGTTGTAATAACTCCTGCAAGTACAATTGCAGAGGAATTGAATAACTTGTTAAAGATAATTTTAATAGTTTTGACAATTATTTCAGTAATTATATTTATAATTATTTTATATATTTTGATTTCAAATGTTAAGAAAAAAGAAGATTTATATAAATTAGCATATATTGATAAAATAACAGGATTAGAAAATTATAATTATTATAAGAAAAAAATTAAGGAAAATTTAGAAAAAGATATAAAAAAGACAATTATAATTTTAGATATTAATAATTTTAAATCATTTAATAAAAAATATGGATATATTGTGGGAAATAAAATGTTAAAAGCACTAGGGAAGGGGATAAAAGAAAATATAAGAAAAGAAGATGTAGTTTGCAGAATAGCAAATGATAACTTTGGAATTTTTATTCTAGGCGAAATTAATATAGATGTTTTTGCCAAAAGACTTAATGAAAAATTATCTAAAATATATGTTGATAACATTTGCTATAATATAAAGCTAACAATAGGAATTTATGTAGGCAATGAGAAGAAAGTAGAAGAATTAATAGACAAAGCAATAATAGCACATGATAAAGTAAAAGGTATATACAATAAAGAATATTGCTTATTTAATAACAAACTAGAAGAAGAACTATTTGAAGCAAACGAAATAGAAAATTCTATGGAAGAGGCGATAGAAAGAGATGAGTTTGAAATATTGTATCAACCCAAAGTATCAATAGATAATGAAGTGGTAGAGGGAGCAGAAGCTTTAGTTAGATGGAACAAAAATGGTGAGAATATTTCTCCACGGAAAATTTATACCGATTTTTGAGAAAAATAATTTTATTATAAAATTGGATGAATATATTTTTGAAAAGGTGTGTAAAGATATTAAAAAATTAAAAAATAAAACAAAAAAAATACCAACAATTTCAGTAAATATTTCAAAAGAGACATTAACAGAAAAAAAATTTTTAGATAATTATTTAAAAATTTTAAGTAAATATAAAGTTAATGCAAGTGAAATAGAACTAGAAATTACAGAAGGAGTGGCAGTAAATAATGAATTAGATATAAAAGAAATTTTAACAAATATAAAAAGTAAAGGTTTTAAAATATCAATAGATGACTTTGGAACAGGATATTCTTCTTTAAATATGTTACAAATTATGCCAATAGATATTATAAAAATAGATAAATCATTTATAGATAAAATAAATAGATTTAATAATAATCAAAATCTTATAGAAGTAATAATGATGATAGCAAAAAAAATGAATTTAAAAACAGTAGCAGAAGGAGTTGAGTTAAAGGAACAAGTTGAATATTTGAAAAGTGTTAAATGTGACTTGATTCAAGGGTATTATTATTCAAAGCCAATAAAATTGGAGGATTTTATTGAATATATAAATATTATGAATAATAAAATGGAAAAATAGATGATATATGGATAAAATAATAATTAAAATTATATACTATATATAAATAATAATAAAATACTAATAATAAATGTTTTTATTGTAGTTATTATGAATAAAAATAATAGTTTATATATAAAGGATATGAGAGTGCTTAGAGGCAGAAGATTTTTTATTGTATAGAAAAAATCAATTTTTATCTTGCCCCTCTATAATATTTTTCTGTATCCAACAAGTAAAAGTGACCTTTAAAAGGACCCGAGATAGCTTTACTAGTGTAGCTTTTCTACTTTTCTTATACAAATAATAAAAATAGAAAACGAATTAGTGATATAAAAAAATCAATAATAATTGTAAATAAATTTCTAATAAATATTATTGATTTTTTATATTATAATTAAAAAATATTGGAAACAAAATAAAGCGAACAAATATTTATTTTTTTATAAAAAAGTATTGACAAAAATAAAAAATACATATAAAATAGAAACAACAAAAACGAACAGCAATTCGCAAAACAAAAATTCAAACAAGGAGTGATAGATATGAATAAAGTTAAAGAAATTATAACAATAAATAGAAATTTAGTAACTACATTAGAAAGGCATCCAGTACCTGTTTTAGGAACAGATTATAAAGTGAAAATCGTATATAAAAATATTAAAGTTACAGAATTATATGTAGACAATAAACTTATAAAAATATCACTTCCTAATAAATATAAAAAAGGTAGCAATCAAGAAATATTAGACTTGGCAATAGAAAAGATGTATGAACAAATTGCAAAAGTTGAAATTGAAAGAGCTATGGAAAAAATGAGATTAATGTTAGGATTTGCTCCAGAAGATTACGAAATAAAAAACATGAAGAAAGATTTGGGAAGATGTGAAAATAATAAAATAACAATAAGTCCTAAAATAGTAATGTTTCATAGAGATATAATAGATTTTATAGTTTTACATGAATATTGTCATTTAAAATACAAAACACATTCAAAGAATTTTTACAGAATGATAGAAAAATATGAAAATAATTTTGAAAGATATGAAAAAATTATAAAAGCGAGCTTGTTTCAATATTAAAACTAATGTATAATACTATTATGAAAAGATTAATAGTAAATAAAAAATATGATAAAAAAAAATTAAATAAAATTGTTTTAGAAAAAGTAAAGAATATTAATTATAGTATGTTTTGCAAATTACTAAAAAAGAAAGACATAAAACTAAACGGAAAAAGAATAAGTAAAGATGTGATAATTTATGAGAATGATGAAATTTTATTATATTTACCAAAAGAGCTAGAAGAAAAAGAAAATTACATAAATTTAGATATTGTATATGAAGATGAAAATATATTAGTAATTAATAAATCAGCTAATTTAGAAGTAACAGGGGAAAATAGTTTAACAAATATTATACATGAAAAATATAAAGAAAGTAATTATAGACCAATGCCTTGCCATAGACTAGATAGAAATACAACAGGATTAGTGTTATTTGCAAAAAATAAAGAAAGTTTAGAAATTCTATTAAGAAAGTTCAAGCAACATGAAATAGAAAAGCATTATCTAGCATGGGTATATGGTATACCAAAATATGAAAATAAAAGACTAGAAGCATACTTATTCAAAGACAATAAAAAAGCACAAGTATATATAAGTGATATTCCTAAAAAAGGTTATCAAAAGATTATAACTAGTTATAAAGTATTAGAAAAAAGAAAAGATAATACAGCTATATTAGATGTAGAAATAGAAACAGGAAAAACGCATCAAATAAGAGCACATTTAGCCTATATTGGTAATCCAATAATTGGTGATGGAAAATATGGAAAAAATAGTATAAATAAAGAATTTCATAGAAAGAATCAAATGCTTTGTAGTTATATATTAAAATTTAATTTTTTAGATGAAAATGGAAAATTAGAATATTTAATGGGAAAAGAAATTAGATTAATAAGAGAAATACCTTTTGACTTTTTCAAGTGATGAAGTTATATTTATTGAACTTGTAAATAGAAAATTCAGTAAAAAGTATCTATTAACTATAAATATAGTAAACCAGCCCAAGAAATTTATTATTTTGAGTAAAATTATAAAATATAAAATGGATTAGTGTAGAAAAAATAATAAATAGCTTTCTTATAATGCTATTTATTATTTTTACATTTATAGTATATTAAATATCAGAATTCTTATTACCATATAGATTTTATTTATCTAATAATATATCCAAAATCCTAGGATAAATACCATTAGCATTACTATTCCAATTATCAACCAACTTCTTTGCCATATCACGAGAACCAGCAAAAGTTTTTACTTCAAAAATAGTCTCGTTATTTTCAACTATTTTCAATTTAACAGTATAATCATTTTCGTTTTTTGGTGTAAATTCAGCAATTATAGAAGACGCTTCTTCTATATTAGAGAATTCTGTTTTAAAAACATTATCAGCTTTTAATTTTAAAAGTCCTGGCATAACATCTTTAGTAAGATTATATGCATTTTTTCCTTCAGTAGTTATTTTTAATACTTGTTCATCTTCTTTAGTGTAAACACCTACTAGCTTTGAATCTATTAAATCAGTTAAAATTTGTTTAAAAAAGAAATAATTTATATTATTTATAGAAGAAATAATTTTAAACAAACCGTCTTGTACAATTTCACCATCAATAAGAGATAGTATATACAAAATCAAAACTTTATTTTCAGCCAAAGAAGTAGTATTATTTGAATTTGAACTCATAAATTGCACTCCTTACTTTGATTAATTTTAAGCAATTATATCATAAAAAATGTAAAAAGTCTAATAAAAATCAGAAAAAAACTTTAAAAGTATGAATAAAAGTAGTATAATATAAAAGAATTTTTTATGAAGGGAAATGATATCTATGAAAAAAGGAAAAGTAGTTTTAGTAGGAACAGGATTTGTAGGAATGAGTATGGCATATTCAATGCTAAACAGAGGTGGAGTTTCAGAACTTATTTTAATAGATATAGATAAAGATAAAACAGTAGGTGAAGAAATGGATTTATCTCATGGATTACCATATGCACCACAAAAAATGATTATAAAATCAGGAGATTATTCACAATGTAAAGATGCTCAAGTAGTAGTAATTACAGCAGGAATAGCTCAAAAACCGGGACAAACAAGATTAGAACTTGCAGAAGTAAATGCAAAGATTGTAAAAAGTATAACAAAAGAAATAATGGCAAGTGGATTTAATGGGATTATAATAGTAGCAAGTAATCCTGTTGATTTAATGACATATGTTGTAGCAGAAACATCAAAATTACCAAAGAATCAAGTGATAGGTTCAGGAACTGTTTTAGATACTGCAAGATTAAGATATTTAGTAGGAGATTATTTAAAAGTTTCAAGTAAAAATGTTCATGCATATATAATGGGAGAACATGGAGATTCATCATTTGTACCATGGGAACATTGTTATGTAGGATGTAAGAGAATAATTGATGTAATGAAAGATAATCATCATCCTATGGAAAAATTGGATAAAATACATGAAGATGTTGTAAATGCAGCATATGAAATTATAGAAAAGAAAAAAGCAACATATTATGGAATAGGAATGGCGTTAACTAGATTAGTAGCGGCAGTTATAAATGATGAAAACTCAATTTTAACTGTTTCAGCATATTTAAACAATCAATATGGACAAGATGATATATATATAGGTGTTCCTGCAATAATAAATAAAAATGGTGTAAGAGAACTATTAGAGTTAGAATTAAATGAAAAGGAACAAGCTAAATTAGATAATAGTTGTAAATTAATAAAAGAGATGAGAAGAGAAGCGATAGATAAAATTATTGAGGAAAAATAAATAATTTTATAAAGTATTTGCATTTTTCTTTAATATATGTTACAATATCGAAGTATTATAAGAGATAAACCGTTAGGAGGAAGAATTTAATGGAAATAGCAAAATGGATATTAATAGGAATATATATATTAGTAGCAATAATATTAATAGTATTAACATTAATCCAAACAAAAGATGATGCTGGATTGTCATCAACTATCGCAGGTTCTTCAACAAATAATTTTTATGAAAAAAATAAAGGAAGAACTAAAGAAGGAAAACAAAAAAAATGGACAATAATATTATCTATAATATTTGCAATATTAACAATAGCATTGGGAATAATATATATGGCATAGATAGAAAAAGGGGCGGTATAAATTAATATTACTGGCTCTTTTTTCTTTAGAAAGCAATTTAAAAATTATTAATAAAAAGTTTAATTAAGTAGAAAGGATTTTTAATGGAAGAACAAGAACAGAAAATTTTAGAGTTATTAAAAGATGAGGAATATCCTCCGATGAAAGCAAAACAAATAGCAATGGTAATGAGAGTACCTAAAAATGAATATAACGAATTTTTAAATATACTTGGAAACTTAGAAATGAAAATGAAAATTCAAAAGAATAGAAAAAATCAATATAGAATAGTAGAAAAAGTATATTATGATGGTGTTTATAGAAAAAATGAAAAAGGTTTTGGATTTGTAAAAATAGAAAATGAGGAAGACGAAATATATATAGCAAAAACAAACTCATTAAATGCACTAAATGGTGATGAAGTTTTAATAGAAATAATAGAAGAAAAAAATAAAGTAAAAAAAGCAGAAGGAAAAATTGTAAGAATATTAAAACATGAAAAAGACACAGTAGTTGGAATTTTTCAAAATAATAAAAACTTTGGATTTGTTGTGCCTGATGATAAAAATTTTGGAACAGATATATTTATTTCAAAAAAGAATTTTGGAAAAGCAAGAAACAATCATAAAGTATTGGTACAAATAACAAAATATCCTGAAAAAGGTAAAAAAGCAGAAGGAAAAATAATAGAAGTTTTAGGAAATGTAAATGAAACAGGAGTTGATATGTTATCTTTAATAAAAGAGCATAAACTACCATCAATATTTCCAGAACAAGTAGTAGAAGAAGCTAAAAAATGTGGTAATAAAATAGATGAAAAAGATATAAAAAATAGAATAGATTTAAGAAACGAAGTTATATTTACGATAGATGGAGTAGAGGCAAAAGATTTAGATGATGCAATAGGAATAAAAAAATTAGAAAATGGAAATTACAAATTAAGTGTCCACATTGCAGATGTGAGCTATTATGTAAAACCAAATAGTCTATTAGACCAAGAAGCTCTAATAAGAGGGACAAGTATATATATGTTAGGAAAAGTAATTCCAATGCTTCCAAGAGAATTATCAAATGGTATATGTAGCTTAAATGCAGGAGAGGACAGATTTACTTTATCTTGCACAATGGAAATAGATAAAAACGGAAATGTTAAAGCTTCTGAAATATATAAAGCAGTAATAAAAGTAACAGAAAGAATGACATATGCAGATGTTCAAAAAATATTAGACAATTCAGATGCAGAAATAACAAAAAAATATGAAAAATATATAAATGAATTTAAGCTAATGGAAGAATTAGCTCAAATTTTGAAAGCAAAAAGATTAGAAAAAGGATATTTGAATTTAGATATTCCAGAAAGTAAAATAGAACTAGATTCAGAAGGAAGAGCAATAAATATTTCTAAATATGAAACTACATTTGCAAATGAAATAATAGAACAATTTATGCTAATTGCAAATGAAACAGTAGCAGAAAAATTCTTTTGGTTAGATGCACCATTTATATATAGAGTTCATGAAATACCAGATTATGAAAAAGTACAAGAATTAAATAAATTTTTATTTAACTTTGGATTAAAAATAAAAGCAAATAAAGATAATATATATCCTAAAGAATTTGCTAAAATATTAGAAGAAATAAAAGGAAAAGACGAAGAAAAAGTAGTATCACATCTATTATTAAGAACTTTAAAAGTAGCAAGATATGAAGAGATAAACAAAGGACATTTTGGAATTGCAAGTAAATATTATTGTCATTTCACATCTCCTATAAGAAGATATCCAGATTTATTTATTCATAGAATAATTTCTAAATATTTAGAAGAAAACTATGATGTTAACGAAAAGTTTATAGAAGAATATAAAAAACAAGCAGAAGAAAAAGCAAAGCAATCATCAGAAAGAGAAAAAATAGCAACAAAAGTAGAAAGAGAAAGTGAAGACATAAAGAAAGCTGAATATATGGAAAATAGAATAGGAGAAGAATATGAAGGAATGATTTCTTCAGTAACATCCTTTGGAGTTTTTGTAGAATTAGATAATACAGTAGAAGGATTAATTCGATTTGAAGACTTGGGAAATGAATATTTCATATATGATGAAGATAGAAAAAGGCTAATTGGAGAAAGGTCAAATATTGTTTATAAAATAGGAGATAAAGTTAAAATAAGAGTGAAAGATGCAAGTAAATTGTTGAGGACTGTGGATTTTGAGATAATTGAAAAAATTTAAAATGATTTCGGAGAGATTTCGGAGGCAGAGACAAGGATTTCGGAGGTCGGAGACAAGGATTTCGGGGGTCGGAGATGATTTCGGGGTCGGAGACAAAAATCATGATTGGATAAATAAAAAATAAATT
>CAUWFY010000053.1:0-8924 GCA_963558115.1 uncultured Clostridia bacterium | reverse complement strand
TAAAAATGTTACATTTGGAGTTTTTGATAGAATTGAATTAATAAAAGATAAACCAGAAACCAAAAGTCCAGAAAATAGACCACCATATATATATCAAGTTCCACTAGGATTTATCCCAGGAGTAGGTGGAAAAACTATAACAAAACTGTTAGATAATTTTGAAACAGAAATGAATATACTACATAAATTATCAAAAGATGATATAGAAGCAGTAGTCGGAGAGAAAGTAGCTAGTAGTATAGAAAAAGCAAGAAGTGGAGGCTATCAAGTTCACTCAGGTGGAGGAGGAAATTATGGTAAATTAGGAGCAAACTAAAAGAAAATATTCAATATATATATCATTTTTTAGGGTATAGAAAATTGCATTTCGTATAATTTAAAAATAACATTAGTGCTTTAATAAAGATGTAATATGTAAGTAATTTAGAGTATAAAAAATTTAAGCATATTGCTTTTGAAAATTTATTTTTAAATGAAATTATATAAAATAAAATGCCAAAATATAAATGTCAAAATGTTCTAAAGAATCTTCTTATCGAATACACATTATGTATAAAAGATAAGGAGATTTTTTATGAATAAAAATAGAGGAATAAAATTAGTTAACCTAATAAAAGAACATATAAAGAACAATGCTAAAGAATATTTAATTGTCACATTAATTTTTATAATAGGAATATTTGCAGGAGTATTTTTCCTAAATAATATGCAAGAAGCACCAAAAACAGATGTAACAAATTACTTAAATAATTTTATAAATAAGTTAAAAGAAAATCAAGATTTAGATTTGGTGGGTCTATTAAAAAACTCAATAATGCAAAATTTAATTTTAGGAGTAGTAATTTGGTTTTTTGGAACAACTGTAATAGGGATACCTATTGTTTTTGGAATTGTACTATATAGAGGATTTTGCCTAGGATATACGATTTCTACATCTATATTAGTATTAGGATTAACTAAAGGATTAACTTTTTCGATTGTTACATTATTGATACAAAATATATTATTTATTCCTGCAATTCTTGCATTAGCTGTCAGTGGTTTCAAGCTATATAAATCAATAATAAAAGATAAAAGAAAAGAGAACATAAAACTAGAAATTTTAAGACATACAATTTTTTCATTAATAATGTTAATACTATTAATAATTTCAGCAATAATAGAAATATTTATTTCAACAAATATTTTAAGTAACATAATAAAATATTTTTAAAAATATCGAAAAATGTATTTACTTTTTTCAAATAGTTTGATATAACATATATGGTTAATTTATGTAAATTTTAAAAATATAGAGATAGGGGAAATAAAGATGGAAAGACAATTAAAATTATTTTTTGATTTTTTAGAAAATGATAAAAAATTATCAGAAAATACATTACAATCATACAAAAGAGATTTAAAACAATTCAGAAAGTATTTAGAATCTTATGGATTACATTATAACAGAGTAAAAGAAGAAGATATGGAAAATTACATAAAAGAATTACAAGAACAAGGAAAAAAGGCTTCAAGTATATCAAGATGTATAGCATCTATAAGATCATTTTATCAATTTGCACTAAAGCATAAAAAAATAAAAAACGATCCAACAGCACATTTACAATCTCCTAAAATAGAAAAAAGAGTACCTAGTGTACTAACATCAAAAGAAGTAGAATTATTATTAAAACAACCTGATAATGAAGACTTAAAAGGAATTAGAGACAAGGCAATGCTAGAATTTGCTTATGCAACAGGAATGAGAGTTACAGAAATAATATCATTAGATATAGATGACATAAACCTAGAAGAAGGATATGCAATTTGCAAAGGAACAAATAAACAAAGAATTATTCCATTAGGTTCATTATGTTTAAAAGCATTAAAAGCATATTTAGAAGAAGCAAGAGATATATTAATAAAAAGCGATGAAGAAAGAGCATTATTTGTAAACATAAATGGTGGAAGACTAACAAGACAAGGTTTTTGGAAAATAATTAAATACTACAAAGACCAAGCACATATAACAAAAGATATAACACCTCATGTATTAAGGCACTCATTTGCAACACATTTATTACAAAATGGAGCAGACCTAAAAGCAATCCAAACAATGCTAGGACACTCAGACATATCATCAACACAAGTATATATGCAATTTCAAGACGAAGGTCTAAAAAATGTATATAGAAAAGCACACCCAAGAGCATGATTTTGGGGTCGGAGACAAAAATCATCAACAGTTAAGTTTGCAATTTTAGAGTCGGAAACAAAATGCATCAACGGTTAAGATTGTATAATTTATATAATTTAAAGTTTAGAAAAAAGTTTCATTATTTGTGAAGCTTTTTTGTTTGTGAGATAATGCGTTTTAAAATAATATAATTTATTGAATAGTAAAAGTTTAAGTTACTGGATAATGGCTTTGAAAATTAACTGCTGGAAATAGTTGATAATTATAATTTTTTTGGATTTTGACTACTTATTTCATTCAGAAAGAATTGGTAAGGCTTCCTAATGAGCCTCTCTCACTCAGACCCTTTCATACTTCAAGTACCGTGAGCATTCCTCATTAGAAAGCCTAACCAATTCTAATCTTCATTCCAGTCGAACGTCAAAATCCAAAAAAATTATAATTATCAACTATTTCCAGCTTCTCTACAATAAAAACCATTATCCTGTAACAAGCTAAAAACTGAAATTTATATAAATTTTGACTTTAAAAGAAGATAATGGTAGAATATAAAAATCAAGAACTAAAACTAAAAATAGATAATAGTAAAATATAAAAATAAAGAAATAAAAATTATAAATTAAATTAAAGTTAAAAATAAACAATTGAAATTAATAATAGAAAAACTAAAAATAATAAGTAAAAAATAAATAATTGAAATAAAAAAGAGAGGAAAATAATTTTGAATACTACCTTAAAAATATTATTAACAATACTAACAACAACAATTATAGCAATAACAATAGTGATATTATATTTTTTCATATTTGATATAGAAACCAAAGTACCAAAAGAAATAGAACAAGAATGTAAAATAGAAACAAAACAATTTATGGGAAGAAAAATATTTATATTAAAAGATAAAAATGTTATAGCTAGTAAAAAATATATACTATATTTTCATGGAGGCTCATATGTAGCAGAAGCAACCCAAAACCATTTTAACTTTTTAGAAAAAATAGCAAAAGATACTAAATATACAATAATCATGCCAGATTATCCATTAACTCCAAAATATACATATGACGATGTTTTTGATATGGCAGTACCATTATATAAAGAAATAATATCAAAAGTAAACAACAATGACTTAATACTTATGGGAGATTCAGCAGGAGGAGGGTTAGCCTTAGCGTTATACGAGAAAATGACAACTGAATTTATAGATATACCATCAAAAACCGTACTAATTTCTCCTTGGTTAGATGTAAAAATGCAAAATGAAAAGATAAATGAAGTTTCAAAAAATGATGATATTTTAAGCAAAGAAAAATTAATACTTGCCGGAATAGCATATGCAGGAAAAGATGGAATGGACAAATATTTGGTAAATCCAATAGAAGGAGATTTATCAAAACTAAATAATATAATAATATTTACAGGAACATATGATATATTAAATCCAGATGCTATGCTTTTAAAAGAAAAAGCAGATAAGGTAGGTGGAAATATTGAATTAAAAGTATATAACAAAGCAAAACATATATGGTTAATTGACAATAATTCAGATACAGAAATAACCAATAAAGCATATAATGATTTATTAGAAGAATTAAGAGATGAGGGTGAATAGCCAAATGAAAAAAGAAAAATTATACTGGAGAAGATTAGATAATTCAGCGAAAATATTTCCTATTTCTGCTGGGAAAAAATATAGTACAGTTTTTAGGTTATCGGCAATTTTAACAGAGATTGTAGAGCCAAATATATTAAAAGAAGCTGTAAAAAAAGCATTAATGCAATATGAATTTTTCAAAGTAAGAATGAAAGACGGCTTTTTTTGGAATTATTTAGAATATAATCCTAAAGACCCAATTATAGAAAAAGAAAAGGAATATCCTTGCACATATATAGAGCCAACTAGAAATAATGGATATTTATTTAAAGTTACATATTTTGAAAAAAAGATTAATATAGATATATTTCATTCTTTAACAGACGGAAATAGTGGAGTTACATTTTTTAGAGAAATTATATATAACTACATAGAATTAATGCATAAGGAAGAATTTAAAGAAGAATTAAGAACTACTAAAAAAATAGATTTATCAGCAGAAGATAGTTATATAAAAAATTATGATAAAAAAGCTAAAAATAATAGCTCAAGTAAAAAAGCATATCAATTAGAAGGAAAGAAAACAAAATTTGGAGCAATTTCTGCAATACATGAATTTATTAATATTAAACAATTAAAAAATGAATGTAAGCAAAAAGATGCAACAGTAACACAGTATTTAACAGCAGTATTAATTTATTCAATATATGAAGCAAATTATCTAAAAGCTAGAAAAAATAATGCTAAAAAACCAATAAAAGTTTGTATACCTGTAAACTTAAAAAAATACTTTCCATCAAATACAATTTCTAATTTTTTCTCATATATTACATTAGAAGCTGATATGAAAGATAAAAAGATGAGTGAATTTGATAATATTTTAGAATTTGTAAAAAAAGATTTTAAAAATAAATTAACAGAAAACGAAATACAAAATACTATGTCGTCAAATGTAAAATTAGGTATAAATCCAATAATAAAAAGAATACCATTAATCTTGAAGAAACCATTGGTAAGACTTAGTTATATAGAAATTAGAAAATACACTACAACCACATTTTCAAATATAGGAAGAATAGGTATTATAGGAAAATATCAAAAATATATAGAAAGTTTTTTGATGTTAATTGCACCAGAACCAGTAGAAAAAATTAAATGTTCAGCCTGTTCATTTGAAGATAAAATTGTCTTTACATTTACGTCGATTTTAGGAAATTGTGACATAGAAAAGTTTTTTTATGAGTTTTTAATTAAGAAGGGCATTGAAATAACAATAGAAAGTAATGGGATTTTAGATATTAAAACTGATAATAATTTTTAAAAATTAGAAGGGAATAAAAATATGTTATATCCTCAAAAGTTAAGTAGCAAGAAAAGTGAGTTAATAATAAAAATAGCAATTCTAATATCTATTATAATAGCATTAATATTAGTAATTATAAATAGATTAACAAACCAAGAGATACATTGGGCAGCTCTAGCAAATGCTGGAATTATATATGCTTGGATAACAATTATATATTCTATAAATAAAAGGACAAATATTGCAGGTCATGTATTAGTTCAATTAATAGCAATAGCAATTTTGACTACATATATTGATTATCGAATAGGTTTTAAAGGCTGGTCTTTAGAAATGGTTATACCGATAATGATAATAGTTGCGAATATAACAATGTTGGTATTAACGATTGTAAGTTACAAAAAATATGTCAAATATGCAATTTATCAATTAATTATATGTATTCTTAGTTTAATTCCAATTTATTTTATATATGAACATATGGTATTAAATATGGTATTAAGCTATGTTGCAATAGGAATTTCTATTTTGAATTTTATATTAACAATTATTTTATGTGCTAGAGATGTAAAAGAAGCAATAATAATAAAATTTCATACATAAAAATTAAAGGAGGAAAAAAATGTTAAAAAAATTAGCAAGTTATGTAAAAGAATACAAAAAATACGCAATATTAACACCAATATTTGTAATATTAGAAGTAGTAATGGAAGTAATAATACCTCTATTAATGGCTAAAATTATAGATGTTGGGATACAAAACAACGATATAAAATACATATTAGAAATAGGAGCTTTATTAATAGTTTCAGCAATTATGTCATTAATTTTTGGAATGTTATCAGGAAAATTTGCAGCAAAAGCATCAGCAGGATACTCTAAGAATTTAAGAAAAGCAATGTTCCATAAAATTCAAGACTATTCTTTTGAAAATATTGATAAATTTTCTACATCTAGTTTAGTAACAAGAATGACAACAGATGTTACAAATGTTCAAATGGCTTTTCAAATGATTATTAGAATTTTAGTAAGAGGACCAATAATGATGATTTTTGCATTACTAATGGTTTTGTCAATAAATGCAAAGATATCACTAATATTTTTTATAGCAATTCCAGTATTAGGCGCTGTTTTAATGTTTATAACATTAAAAGCACATCCAAATTTTGAAAAGGTATTTAAAAAATATGATAAATTAAATAGAGTCGTTCAAGAAAACTTAGGAGCAATAAGAGTAGTAAAAGCATATGTAAGAGAAAAGCATGAAAATAAAAAATTTAAGGAAGTAAATGATGAGGTATATACAAATTTCAAAAAAGCAGAAAAGATAGTTGCCTTTAATGCACCAGCTATGCAATTAACAATATATACATGTATTTTATTAATATCTTGGATTGGATCAAAAACAATAGTAGCAGGAGGAATGCAAACAGGAGAATTATCAAGTATTGTAACATATGCTTGGCAAATATTAACTAGTTTAATGATGCTTTCAATGGTATTTGTAATGGTAATTATGGCACAATCATCAGCAGAAAGAATTATAGAAGTAATAGATGAAGAGCCTACAATAAAAAATAAAGAAAATGCAATCAAAGAAGTTAAAGATGCATCTATTGAATTTGAAAATGTAACATTTGCATATAGTGATGAGGAAGAAGAAGGAAAAAATGCGTTAGAAAATATTAACTTAAAGATAAAATCAGGAGAAACTATAGGAATAATTGGAGGAACAGGAAGTTCAAAATCTTCATTAGTACAATTAATACCAAGACTATATGATGTAACAAAAGGTAAAGTAAAAGTAGGTGGAATAGATGTAAGAGATTATGATATAAAAGCCTTAAGAGATTCAGTAGCAATGGTATTGCAAAAAAATGTACTATTTTCTGGTACAATTGCAGAAAATTTAAGATGGGGAAAGAAAGACGCAGATGAAGAAGAACTTCAAGAGATATGCAAATTATCACAAGCAGATAGTTTTATACAAGAATTCCCAAGCAAATATGATACTTTATTAGACCAAGGTGGAACAAATGTATCAGGAGGACAAAAACAAAGAATTTGTATAGCAAGAGCAATTTTAAAACAACCTAAAATTTTAATTTTAGACGATTCAACTAGTGCAGTAGATACAAAAACAGATGCATTAATAAGAAAAGCATTTAGAGAAAAAATACCAAACACAACTAAGATAATAATAGCTCAAAGAGTTTCTTCAATAGAAGATGCTGACCAAATAATAGTGCTTAATGAAGGAAAAATAGATGGAATAGGAACTTCAAAAGAATTATTAAAAACAAATCAAATATATAAAGAAGTATATGAATCACAAATGAAGGGAGGAGATGACGATGAATAAGAAAAATGGAAAAATCAATACTATAAAAAGATTATTAAAATATGTAACAAGTACATATAAATTACAATTAGTAATAGTTTTAATAAGCATCATAGTAAGTGCATTAGTAGGCGTAGCAGGAATACAATTTTTAAAATATTTAATAGATGATTTTATAGTTCCATTAGTAAATAGTCAAACTCCTGATTTTGGACCATTATTACAAGTAATTTTAATAATGGGAGGAATATATTTAGTAGGAGTTCTAGGAACATATATATATAACAGATTAATGATAAATATATCTCAAGGAGCTTTAAATAAAATTCGTGAAGAAATGTTTGAACATATGCAAAAACTACCAATAAGATATTTTGATAGTAGACCTCATGGAGAAATAATGAGTACATACACAAACGATGTAGATACTCTAAGACAAATGCTTAGCCAAAGTATACCACAAGTATTTTCTGCATCAGTATCAATGATAACTATACTAATATCAATGTTTTCTACAAATGTATATTTAACATTATTAGTATTAGCAATGGTAGTATTAATGATATTTGTTTCAAAATATTTAGGTGGAAATAGTTCAAGATATTTTATAAAGCAACAAGAAGACTTAGGAAAAGTAGATGGGTATATCGAAGAAATGATGCAAGGACAAAAAGTAATAAAAGTATTTAATTATGAGGAAGAAACAAAGAAGAAATTTGATGAATTAAATGAACAATTATGTGATAGTGTTACAAATGCAAATACTTATGCAAATATTTTAATGCCATGTATAATGAATATAGGAAATTTAGGGTATGTATTAGTAGCGGTAGTAGGAGGAATATTATCATTAAATGGAATATTAACAATAGGTGGTATTGCTGCATTTTTACAATTTGTAAAAGCATTTACAAGTCCTTTGGGGCAAGTGTCTCAACAAATGAACTCAATAGTTATGGCACTTGCAGGAGCAGAAAGAATATTTAACCTAATAGATGAAGAAGTTGAACAAGATGAAGGGTATGTAACACTTGTAAATGCAAAAATGAAAGATGGAAAAATAGTAGAAACAGAAGAAAGAACAGGAATGTGGGCATGGAAACATCCTCACAAAGATGGAAGAATAACTTATACAAGACTTCGTGGACAAGTAGAGTTTGAAAATGTGCAATTTGGATATGTTGAACATAAAAAAATATTACATGATATAACATTAAAAGCAAAAGAAGGTCAAAAAGTTTCTTTTGTAGGAGCAACAGGAGCAGGAAAAACAACAATAACAAACTTAATAAATAGATTTTATGATATCCAAGAAGGTAAAATAAGATATGATAGAATAAATATTAGAAAAATAAAAAAAGATGATTTAAGAAGGTCATTAGGAATGGTATTGCAAGATACTAATTTATTTACAGGGACAATAAAAGAAAATATAAGATATGGAAAATTAGATGCAACAGATGAAGAAGTATATGAAGCAGCTAAATTATCAAATGCAGATAAATTTATA
>CAUWFY010000052.1:0-9023 GCA_963558115.1 uncultured Clostridia bacterium | reverse complement strand
AACAGTTAAAGAAGGAGTTTCTAAAGAAGAAGCTGAAGAATTAAAAGCTAAATTCGCAGAAGTTGGAGCTGTTATTGAATTAAAATAATTAAATAAATAGCTAAAAGGGACTGTCCCAGGATATAGTTATCTATTTCTGGAATAGTCTTTTTTTATTGTATAGGAAATAATATGAGACTTAAAGTTATGCAATTCAAAGTAAAAATAAATTTATTTTCAAAAGAAAAATCATCAGAATAAGTAAATAAATCATTATAAAAGTATGGAAAAAAGTCAAATAATAATATATAATAAAGCTACCAAAAATAAATTAAGGTAGAGGTGATAAAATGAAATATATAGGAATAGTAGTAGCAATGGACGAAGAAAGACAAGAAATATTAGAACTAATGAAAGAAACAGAAATAAAACAAATATACAATTTGAGATTTATAATAGGAACAATAGGAACACAAAAATGTGTACTAATTAAAAGTGGAGTTGGAAAAGTAAATGCAGCTAGAACGACACAAGTATTAATTAACAACTTCGATGTTTCATTTATCATAAATGTTGGAGCTGCTGGGGCAATAAATGCACTATTAAATATAGGTGATATTGTTATTGCAAAAAAAGTAGTACAACACGATTTTGATATAACAGCATTTGGACATAGCAAAGGATATATCACAGGGGTAGGAAATATGATAGAATGTGATATAGGATTAGTTTCAATTTTTGAAAATATGATTAAAGAATTACCAGAAAAAAATTATAATATAAAGATGGGAATAGTAGCTTCAGGTGATATCTTTTGCACAGAAATTGAAATGAAAGATAAAATTAATGCAAAATTTAATGCAGATGTAGTAGACATGGAGTGTGCAGCAGTAGCACAAGTATGTTATTTAGATAATATACCATTTATAAGTGTACGATGTATTTCAGATATTCCAAATGGAAAAAATGAAAATACATTTGATGAGAATTTAAAATTAGCATCTAAAAGATGTGCAAAAATTATATATGAATTTTGTAAATAAAGGAGATTTACAAAATTCATATTAGAAAAGCTATAATATTCAACTAATCTAAGATTTGTATAGTAAACAAACTAAAAATGGATAGATTAAAAAATATAAGACTTAGGAATAAATTAAATTCTATATAGGTAAAAGTACAAAAGATAATGCATGAATAAATTGATGTATAAAGTAATTATACAAAAGAGAATATAGAATTATAATAGATACGACAGTATAATTTAAAATAATTTAGGATATAATTTTATTAATATAAATCTAATTCTAAAATCTATATTTATAGGGGAAAATTCAATTAATTATTAGATATAATTTAATTAATATAAAGTTAATTTAATTATAAATTTCAAGGTTTATAGATATATCCTTCAAAAATCTAAATAAATTATACAAGGAGAAAATAAAATGGAAAGAAAAGTGAGAGTAGCTCAATATGGAGCAGGAAAAATGAGTATATATACAATGAGATATGTATATGAAAAAGGTGGAGAAATAGTTGCAGCAATAGACATAAATCCAAATGTCATAGGAAAAGATATTGGAGAAGTAATGGGAACAGAAAATAAAGGAGTAAAAGTTGAATCAGTAGAAAATGCAGAAAAAGTATTAAAAGAAACAAATCCTGATATTGTAATAGTTACAACAATGAGTTTAATAAAAGATGTTGAAGATGCTCTAACTCTATGTGCAAAATTAGGTATAAATGCAATAACAACTTGTGAAGAAGCATTTTTTCCAGCAAACTCTAATCCACAAATAACAAATAAATTAGATGAAATAGCTAAAACAACAAATTGTACAATAACAGGAAGTGGATATCAAGATATATATTGGGGACAATTAATATCAAGTATAGCAGGTTCTACACATAAAATTACAAAAATAAAAGGAAGTTCTAGCTACAATGTAGAAGACTATGGAATCGCATTAGCACAGGCACATGGTTCAGGTCTTTCATTAGAAGAGTTTGATAAACAAGTAGCTTCTTTAGACAGAATTTCTGATGAAGAAAGAAATGAAATGATAAATAAAGGAGAATATTTACCATCATATATGTGGAATGTAAATGGTTGGTTATGTGCTAAATTAGGATTAACAGTAAAATCACAAACACAAAAAACAGTTCCACAAACTTATGATAAAGATATAAAATCAGATACATTAGGAATGGTGGTTAAAGCAGGAACAGCAACAGGAATGAGTGCAGTAGTTACTACTGAAACAGAAGAAGGAATAACTTTAGAAACTCAATGTATAGGAAAAGTTTATTCAGATGAAGATTTTGATAAAAATGAATGGACTATTGAAGGAGAACCAAATACCACATTAATTATAAATAGACCATCAACAGTAGAATTAACATGTGCATCTGTTGTAAATAGAATACCTGATGCTATAAATTCAAAAGCAGGATATGTTCCAACAGAAGAAATGGGAGAATTAAATTATAGAACAAAACCTTTGAATGAATATGTAAAATAGTTAAATAAAAGAAACTCCAAAAACATTAAAGCTATAAATTAAAAAATAAAGATTAAATTGTTTTTGGAGTTAAAATTTTTACTATAGAATATAAACAAAAATGTATTATAAAAATATATTTATATAAAATTTTATAATATAAATTTAGAATATTTACTAAAGAAAAAAGTAATTATTGCTAATTACTTAAAAGAAATCAAAATGTCATTATGAAAGAGAAATTTATGAGGTAAAATAAAATGAAAAACAGAAAAAAAGAGGTAATTATACTAGCAATAGTTTTAATAATACAGACTATAATATATGTAATTTGTGGGATAAATAAATCATATATACATATGGATGAGGCATACTCATTAGGATTAGCTAGTTATGATAAAGTAGAAATACAAAATAATGAAGATTTTTATAATACATGGCACAATAAAGAATATTATGAAGATTATTTATCAGTTCAAGAAGATGAGAAAGGACAATATAAACAAGTTTATGAAAATCAAAAAAATGATGTTCATCCACCATTTTACTATTTACTTTTAAGATTTGGAATGGGATTTACCGAAGGACATTTTTCAAAATGGCCGGGGATTGTAATAAATATTGTAATATATGCTTTTATAACAGTATTTATGTATTTAATTTTACAAAATCTATTTAGAGGAGAAAAAAGAGCGAAGGAAAAATCTATATTATTAGCTTTTTTATCATCAATTACAATGGCTTCATTGACAAATGTAATATATATTAGAATGTATGCATTATCAATGTTAAATATATTAATAATAACATTTTTACATATTAAATTATTGAAAAGTAAAGAAATAAATTGGAAATTATTAATAGCAATTGGAATAAGTGCATTAATAGGTTCATTAACACATTATTACTATTTATTCTATTTAGTAATGCTATATATAATATTTGTAATAAAATATATAAAGGAAAAAAGATACAAAGAATTAATTTACTATACTTTAACTATGATTGGAGCAGGAATATTATCATTAATAATATTTCCATATTCAATTCAACATATGTTTTTTGGATATAGAGGTCAAGGGGCAATAAGCAATTTGACAGATATACAAAAATTTTTAAGTAATATATCACTTTATATACAAAAAGTAAGTGAATTTGGCTTTAATAATTTATTATATATTATATTATTAATAATTATAGGAATTATAATATATAAAATAATAAAGAAAAAGAAAAGTGTAAATGACAAAGAAAAAAATAAAATATTACAAATGATTGCTATTCCAGCAATATTTTATTTTATAATAGTATCAATAGCTTCACCTTGGATAGAGTTAAGATATATAGCACCAGTTTGTAGTTTAATATTTGTAATAATTATGTATTTATTCTATGAATTATTAAAAGAGATTATGAGTGAAAGAAAGAGTAATATAATATTTATATTAGTATGTACTATTATTTTAATATCACCAATTATTTGTAAAATTGAACCAGAAGTTATGTACAGTGATAAAAAAGAGATAGTGAATAAATTAGAAGAGGAATTAAATGTTCCAACTATATATATGTTTAATTCAGAAAATAATAGGTTCTTAGATGATATTTTATTATTTTCAAAAGTAAATGAGTCTTATATAGCAAAAGATATAGAAAAAACAGAAGAAAATATGAAAAACATTCTAAAAGGAAAAGATATATCAAAAGGAATTGTTGTATTTATAAATGAAGGACAAAATAATGATGAGATAATAAATATAATAAAAAAAGCAACTAATTTAGAAAAATCAGAATATCTGAAAAGATTGAATGCCTGTGATGTATATTATATTTCAGCTAACCAAGAATTAAAATAATATAAAACATATTTAAGAAATAAAATCTAAAAAATAATATTACATTTCAATAAGAAAAAAATTAATATAATATTGATATTTAAGACTTCAATAAAAAATTATTGTTTTATTAAAATGAAATAAATCAATAATTAAAATTTTAATTGAAATTGCAACAAATAATTAACATAAATTAATCAAAAATATACACATTTTTAAAAATATATGTTATAATAATAGAAGTGGAGAAGATACATAAGAAAAGCTATCGAGGGTCTTTTTTAAGGTAACTTTTACTTGTTGTATGCGAAAAAAATCTTATATATGGTCAAGATAAAAGTAGATTTTTCATATACAATAAAAAAGAGAGATTTTGTACGGAGGTAAAAAATATGTTTGAAAGTAAATATAGTAAAGTATTAACAGTAATATTAGTAATAGTTATAGTAGCAATATTAGGATTACTGGCATTTTTAGGATATGATTGGTATCAAAAATATTTCTTAGAAAATGATGCACTAGCATTTGTAGAAAATTATGAAGGAAACACACAAAAAGATAATAATAAGGAAGAAAATAAAGGAAATGATGAAAATGCAGGAAATGCAGGAAATGTATCAAATCCAATAGAGCAAATAGAATCAGCAGGTAGTTCAACATCTGCAAGTTCATCAAAAAAACTACCACAATATAAAGGATTTGATGTAGTCGGAACAATGGATATTCCAGCAACAAATTTCCATTATCCAATATTAAAAGATGTAACACCAGAATCAATAGAAAAATCAGTTGCAATGTTATGTGGAGCAGGAATTAATCAAGTCGGAAATACTGTAATTATAGGTCATAACTTCAGAAATGGATTATTTTTCTCTAATAATAAAAAATTAAAAAATGGAGATAAGATATATGTAACAGATAATTCTGGTAATAAATTAACATATACAATATATAATAAATTTGAAACAACTCCAGAAGATGCAGATTTCTATACTAGAGATACACAAGGAAAACCTGAGCTTACATTATCAACTTGTACAGATAATAGTAAAGCAAGAATAATAATTTTTGCAAGAGCAGATTAAAAATAGATTATGAAAATCAAATATTTCAATACATACAGTAAGATTATTTTTAACTTGTAGAAAATGCAATTGACTATAACTAAAAAAACTGTCCTAGAATATTAATATATTTCTAGGGCAGTTTTTTGCATATAAATAACTACATAGAATTTTGTCCGGGAATAAAATAATCAACAACTCCATATATTAAAGCTCCAATTATTGCAGCAATCCAAGATATTGAATAACCAGCAACAAAAAATTGTGTAACATATAAAGTTATAGCAGCAAGTGCAAATCCAACAAATCCTTTACCAAATGGACTTGCATGTAGTCCTGTAAATTTTACAACTAAATAATCTATAACAGTTAAAACAGCAGCAGCTATAATTAGAGTCCAAATATTATTAATAGTAAAACCAGGAGTAAAAAATGCTGTTATTCCTAAAATAACGGCAGCAGCTACTAATCTACCTACAATTTGCCAAACATTAGAAGTTGTTGATTTTGTAGTAGTATTTTGCATATCAGACATAATAAAGACCTCCTTAAAAGATTAACTTTTAAACAATAATATTTTTATTAAATATAAGTAAATAAAAATATAAATTTGTTTGACCTAAATTTATTATTCACAAAAAAAATAAAATTATTCAAAATAAATAGTATAATAATGTAAAAAATGTAAACAATAAAAACAAAAGTAGGTGTTTATTTTGTTAATAATTTTTTTTAGAGCAATAGTTTTATACATAATAGTATTAATTGTAATGAGGTTAATGGGAAAGAGAGAAATAAGTCAAATGCAACCATTTGAATTAGCAATATCTATTATGATTGCAGACTTAGCATCAATTCCAATGAGTGATGTTGGAATACCAATTTTTAATGGAATTGTTCCAATATTTGGACTTTTGTTAATGCATTTAATAATATCAATTATAAATATGAAAAGTATAAAAGCAAGAGAAGTAATTTGTGGAAAACCTAGTATTTTAATATATAGAGGTAAAATTGATGAAAAAGTATTAAAACAAGAAAGATTTACAATAAATGAATTGCAAGAAAGATTAAGAAAAAATAATGTGATTAATTTAGGTGATGTAGAATATGCAATATTAGAAACTAGTGGGGAAGTAACAATAATACAAAAACCAGAAAAAAGAAATACAATAGTTGAAGATTTTAATATAACACCAGAATATGAGGGAATTCCATATGATTTAGTAGTTGATGGAAAGGTAATGAATAATAACTTGCAAAAGTTAGGAAAAAATTATGCTTGGCTAAAAAAACAAGTCAATAAATTTGGAATTCAACCAGAAGAGGCACTGGTAGTTACTATGGATGGAAAAGGACAATTTTTTTGTCAAAAAAAAGAAAAATAATTGTGAAAGAGAAGATAGGATAGATGTTTAAAGAAATGTTTATTTGTATATTAATTTTAAGTATGATTTTTGTTGGAAATTATATAACACAATCATATACATCAAAAGCAGTTAATCAAATTTCAGATAAATTAATAGAAATAAAACAAGAAATAGAAAAAGGGAATACAGAAAATAAAGAAATAATGGACAAAATTGGAGAAATGAATAATGAATTAGAAAAAAAGCATAATAAATTATCATATTATATGGAACATAATGAAATCGAAAAATTAGAAACTGAGTTGACATCACTCAAGAGCTATACAGAAGTGAAGCAATATGATGAAGTAATTAATCAAATAGATAAGTCACTATTTTTATTAAATCATATAAAAGATAAATATGAATTTAATTTAAAAACTGTATTATAAAAATATAAGTAAATAAGAATTAAAATATAATAAAGAAAACTAGGACAACCTAGTTTTCACTTATTTTAGCATATTTTTTTAATTTTTCATAAACTAAATAATTTACTGTACCAGATGGGAATTTTCCATCTTTATCTTTTTTACCAGCAGGGACACCAGTTAAAACTTCAATACCTTCTTCAATAGTTGAAACAGAATAAATATGGAATAAGTTATTTTTAACAGCATCTACAACTTCATCTGATAATTGCAAATTATCTATATTTTGGACAGGAATCATAACACCATGTTCACCTGTTAAACCTCTCATTTTACATATTTGGAAAAATCCTTCAATTTTTTCATTTACTCCACCTATTGGTTGAATTTGTCCTTTTTGATTAACAGAACCAGTAACGGCAATAGATTGATTTATAGGTATTCCAGAAAGACTAGAAAGTAAGCCATATAACTCTGTACTAGAAGCACTATCACCATCTACACCATTATATAATTGCTCAAAACAAATACTAGCAGTTAAGCATAAAGGAATATCTTGAGCAAACATTTCTCCTAAATATCCTGTAAGTATTAAGACCCCTTTAGAGTGTGATGGACCAGAAATTTCAACTTCTCTTTCAATATTAACTATACCAGTTTTTCCAGTATAAGTATTTACAGTAATTTTAGCAGGTTTTCCAAAAGTATAATCTCCAATACTCATAACAGTTAAACCATTTAATGTACCTACTTCATAACCAGAAGTATTAATTAATAAAGAATTATCATTTATCATTTCCATATATTTCGCATCATATTTTTTAACTCTATTTATTTGTTCATCAAGAGCTTTTAAAATAAATTTTTCTGTTACAGTTTTAGATCTAGATATTTTAGCCCAAGTTGCAGCTTCACCAACAACTTGAATAAGGTTGTCAAATCTAGTTGAGATTTTATTGTGGTTTCCAGCAAGTTTAGAAGCATATTCTACAAGTCTTGCCATAGCAAATTTATCTAAATGAGGTAGTCCTTCGTGAGAACAGAAACCATGAATTATTCGAGCTAATTTATTCAAGTTTTCAGAATTAGCAGGTGCATCATCTTCAAATTCAACTTTTATCTTAAATAACTTTCTAAAATCAGAATCCATAGATAATAAGGTTTGATAAATACTAGCACTACCTATTAAAATAACTTTTAAGTTTAGAGGTATAGGCTCAGGCTTTAAAGAGACTAAAACCATAGATGAACGCTGGTCAACAGAATTTTCAATACCTACTTCTTTAACTCTTAAAGCCTTTTTTAAAGCTTCATAACAAGCGGGATTACTAAGCAAATCTTTTGCTTGAAAAATAATATAACCACCATTAGCTTGTTGTAATAAACCTGATTTTAACATTGTGTAATCTGTTTTTAAAGCACCATAATAATTTTCATATTCTAATGTACCAAAAATATTATTATATGAATAATTTGAGTCCATAATAACAGGAACACCTTCACGATTTGAATTATCTACAAATAGATTAACTCTATAATTTAACGAAGGATCAACTTTTTTAGCATTAGGGTTTGCAGGTTGATTGTTATTATTATTGTTATTTGTATCTTCTTCTAAAAATGCAGGAATATTTTTTAAAACATCTTGTTTAACATCATTTAAAAATTTATTTATTTTTTTATTTCTTTTATACTTTGATTTTAGATAATTAATATGAACATTAACTGTTAAAAGAGCAATATTAGATTGCCATTCAGAAATTCTTTTATCAGACTCTCTTTCAATCTCCTTTATTTGCCCAATAACTGCCATAATTTGTTCTTGAACAATAACAGATTTAGCTTCATATTCTTGTTTTAA
>CAUWFY010000051.1:0-9083 GCA_963558115.1 uncultured Clostridia bacterium | reverse complement strand
ACATAATGAACAAATGATTTATTTACTATTTCTAATTTATTAATATATGGTATTAGTTTATAGAAAAACTCTACATCTTCATATCTAAGGCCATATGGAAATTTTACTTTTGTTTTTTCTATTAATTCTCTTTTTATTAGTTTATTCCATGCTACTACCCTTGCATTTAATAAAATATCGTATTTATCTTTATAAATTCTTCCTTTACTTTCTATTGTTTCATTAGGATATTCCCATAGAAAATTACATTCTACAATATCTGCATTTTCTTTTTTGGCTTTTTTATACATTTGTTCATACATATCAAATTCAACATAATCATCTGAATCTAAAAAGGCTATATATTCTCCTGTTGCATATGGCATTGCATAATTTCTTGCATCTGATAAGCCTCCATTTTCTTTTTCAAGATAAACTATTTTATTTTTATATTTACTTGCATATTCCTTAGCAATAGTTTCTGAAGTGTCTTTACTTCCATCATTAACTATTATTATCTCTATATCTTCTAAGGTTTGATTTATTAATGAATTTAAACATTTATCTATATATTTTTCTACATTATAAAAAGGTACTATTACACTTACTTTTTTCATTTCTTCTCCTATTTTCTTGATATAAAATTATATAATGTTAGTTTCCATTGTATTATAAAGTTGAACTTTTTAGATCTTATTTACCATATAGTTTTAAATATAAGTTTATATCTATCATCAACATTATTTTCTTAATCATTTGTTTTAAATTTCTTGCTTTTATATTTTTAAATACTTTTCTTTTCTTTAATTCTTCTAAGTATTTTTTTCTTTCCTCTTCTTTTAAATCTCTAGCTTTTAATATTACAGCATTTGTATAATAAATCATAATGTTATCATGTGTTAGCTTAGAAATATTAATCTTTTGTGAATATTCTTTTGCATTGTCATAGTGACCTAGTGCATCATATACTCTTTTGATTGTTTTTTTATAATTTTCATTACGCATTAAACTTCCTTGACTTTGAACATAATAATAACCATAAAAATTAGTAGATACCATAGATTTTGCAAGAACAATAACAAATGGAATTAGTCCAAAATCTTCGTGTTCAGTTCCGACTTTAAATTTTAAGTTGTTTCTTACAAAAATATCTTTTTTTATTATATATACACAAGGTGAATCCAATAACACATCTGTTCCATACAGTTTATTAAAGCCCTCTTCTCCTGTAATTTTATCAAATGTAGCACCCGGTACAATTTCTAAAATTTTGTCATTTTCATCTACTCTTTGCATTTTATATTTTATAAGCTCAATATCTTCATCAATATATTTCTTTATGTTGTCATATAGTTTTTTGTCTATATAATCATCTGAGTCAAGAAACATTATATATTCTCCTGTTGCTTTTTCTATTCCAAAATTTCTTGTATCAGCTACTCCACTATTATCTTTTTTATAATACTTAAATACATCTTTATATTGTTCTGTATATTCTTTTATTATAACTTCTGAATTGTCTGTACTTCCATCATTTATAACAACAACTTCTATTTCTGAATTATTTTGATTTATGATACTATCAAAACATTTTTTTAAGTGTTTTTCTGTATTATATACTGGAATTATTATACTTAGTTTTTTCATGTTATTATTATTCCTTTCTCATTGTTACTATATTGTTAATTATTCTTACCTATTCTTCATTTATGATTTTTTCTATCTTCTTAGAAATTTCCTCATTATATTTATTATAATCAAATTTATTTTTTATTTCATAGCCATTTTCAATAACTTCTTTCATTGCTTCATATGTACTTTCTGATGTCTTTTCAGTTAATATTCCTCGTCCTTCAACTTGTTTATAGTCAGATAATTTTGTAGTAATAATTGGTTTGTTTAAAATAAAACTTTCTAAATATACTACTGGAAATCCTTCATAATCTGAAGATAATATTATATAATCACTTAAATTAAAATATGGATATGGATTTTCCTTTTTTCCTAGAAATATTATTTCATTTTTTAAGTCATATTTGTCTACCATGTTTTCATAAAAATTTGTATCTTGCCCTTCTCCTATACATATAACTCTAAATTTTTTATTTTCTTCTTTAAGTCTTTTAGATGCTTCTATTATTCTAGATAATTTTTTTTGCTTTTCATCATGTCTACCTACATTTAGAAATGTTACTATATTTTCTCTTTCTAAATCTTTTACCTCTTCTTTTGATTTTTCTAAAATAGTTTTTGCATCTATTAAATTATTACATACTATTACTTTATTTTTAGTTTCTGGAAATACTTTTATAAAGCTTTCTTTTCCCTCTTCTGAAACAAAAACTATATGTTTAAACTTATTATATTTTCTTTCTTTGAAAAATTTTTGCATTGCTTCTATATTTTTATTAAATAGAGAATAGTAATCAGCATGACCCCATAAAGCATTATTCTTAGAAGCTACTCTTGCAATATAACTTCCCGGTATAGAATATGTAGCAAAACTAGCTGAAAAGTCAAATTTATTTTTATATTTTAAATAAAATTTAATCTGATTAAACATATTATTTAACTTTCTTATTAAGACATTTTTATTGTTATTAACTTTGTATTCAATAACTTTAACATTTTTAGAAATATTATCTAAAAATACCCCTTCTTTTTTTTCTAATATTAAAGTTATATTATACCCTTTACTATCTAAATAATTTGCAAGATATAATAATGCTTTTTCTATTCCTCCTAGATCAAGGTTATAGGCTGAGAATAATATTTTCTTCATTTCTTTTTCTCCTCGTACTATAGTTTTATTTTTTTATATTTGAACTAGTATTATTACTATTTGTATTTACAACAGTATTCTGTTTGTTAGTATTACTTGTATTTACTTTATTACTACTGTTAGAAGTATTATTAACTATATTTTGTTTATTCGCTGTGTTAGTTATATTTTGCTTTTCTGTAGATGTATTATTTTTATTATTATTGCTATTATTTGGCTTAGTAGAATTTACTACATTATTATTTTGCTGATTACTGTTATTTTGATTATTAGTTGTATTTTTATTTCTATTAATATCAAAAGCATCTTTTTCTTCATAAATACTTTCATCAAAAATACCTTCAGTTTGAACCTTATTAGTACTGTTAGAATTTGTAGTTGTATTTTCTTTTATAACTGTTCCTTTATGTTTATCACATTCTTTAGGAGCTGTTCCTGATAAGAAATATTCTATATATGTTTCTTTACATCCACTATTTGCAACTTTTCCACTTTCTGCACATATAATTTTTATTTCAATCCAATTAGGTCTCGTAAATTCAGCTTTTTCTAATCCTTTATGTATGTTTTTCATAACATTTGACCAAATAATTCCTGCTGGATTTTGCTTATTAAAAAATATAGTTTCATTTTGGTCATATCCAAACCAAGTTACTGCTGTATAATATGGACTAAAGCCACATAACCATCTATCAAAGTTATCGTCTGTTGTACCAGTCTTTGCTGCAACATCTATTCCTGAAATTGCACAATATCTAGCTGTACCATTAGAACCTTCTACTGGCTGTATTAAAATTTCCTTTAATATGTATGAAACTTGTTCAGATATTACTCTTTTCTTCTTAGGCTTTGCTTTTATAATAACTTTACCAGATGAATTAGTTATACTTGAATAAAATGTAGGTTCTATATATATTCCATCATTTGCAATAGTAGCATATGCTCCTGCCATTTCCAAAGGACTTATTCCTTTATCTAATCCTCCTAATGCTAATGATAAAGTTGCGTCTTTTTCTGAAAGAGTTGTTATTCCCATTTTTTTAAGATATTTAATCGATTTGTCAGGTTTTATCTCTTCCATCATTTCAACAAAAGGTATATTTTGTGAGGATTCTAATGCTCTTCTTACTGTTATTTCACCTAAATAATTTGCATAATTTTTAGGTTCATACCCTCCTTGAAAAGTTTTTTCTACATCTGGATATATAGTAGCTCCAGTAAATATTTTTTCTTCAATACCCGGTGCTAAAACAGCTAATGGTTTTATTGCTGAACCTGTTTGTCTTATACTTTGTGTAGCTCTATTTAATCCTCTTGCAGTTGTTTTTTCTCCTAAACCTCCTACACAAGCTAATACTTGTCCTGTTTTATGGTCTATTATAACCATTGCAGCTTGAGATGGGTCTCCTCCTTGTTTTGAAGCAATACTATATTTTGATTTTTGAAACTCTTTTTCAGTTTGCTTTTGAATATTATTATTTTGTGTACTATTTATTGTTAATCCTGCCATATATAAATAGTTTGTAGCAAATATTTCATTTATGTTTTTCTTTTTTGAAATATCTGCTATAACTTCTGCTACCAAAGCATCTGTGTGATAAGAATAAATAGCATCTTCTGATTCTATATTTCCTTTTTTAAATTTTAACCCTTTTTCAACTTCAGAAATAGCATTATTATATTCTTCTTCCTTTATATATCCCAATTCTTTCATTTTTCCTAAAACTATTTTTGTTCTTTTAGAAATTTTTTCTTTATTATCTTTTTCTCCAAAAGGATTGTAGGAATTTGGAGAATTATTTATTCCTGCTAGAAAGGCACATTCTGTTAATGATAATTGTTGTACACTTTTATTAAAATAATATTTTGCTCCTGCTTCTACACCATATATATTAGGACCAACATAAATGACATTCAAGTATGTATCTAGTATTTCGTCTTTAGAAAAATACCATTCTAATTGATATGCCTTCCACCATTCTTTAACCTTTCTAAATACTGAATCTGTATTATCTCCTGTAATATTTTTCACTAACTGTTGAGTTATTGTACTACCACCATATGAAGAAGAACCTGCATGAATTATGTATGAAAATACTGCTGATGCTGTTCTTTTAATATCAACCCCATGGTGTTTATAAAATCTTTCATCTTCTATTGCAACATATGCATTTTTTAAGTTTTCAGGAATATCCTCATTGTTTATTTGGATTTTCTTTCTTTCACTTCCTAATTTAGCTATTGTTTTACCTTCTGAATCAACTACAATAGAGGTTTCATTTACAAACATTTCTTGTGTTATTTGCTTCCAAGTATATGATGAAACTCCTAAAAAAACCCCTAATAGCAATATTAAAATTATTACTACTATTATTATGAATTTTTTAAATTTTTTGTTTGCTTTATTTTTTTTATTTGTTTTATTATTTCTTTTTCCTTTTTTACCTTTCTTTTTAGAGTCCTTTTTTTCTCTTTGCTTATTTTCCTTTCTTAATTTTTTTATAGCCTTAGGAACTTCATCTTCTTTATTTTTATTCTTAAACAATAATATCACTATCCTTATTTTTAACTGTTCTAAGTATATCATATTTTTAATAGCATTTACAATACAAATGTAATAAACCGTTATCAGAAAAATTAATATACATTTTTATTGTAGAGAAGTTTTAAATGGTTTATAATTATAAACCATTTAAAACGGCTAATTTGTATAAAAAACTATTCACTTTCAGCACATATTAATGTATAATATATTCGATACAAGGAGAGTGAAACAGATGATAAGAAAAGATGAAAACCCAGATTACCTTAATTCTTTTTTAGATTATAGTGCTACTATTTTAAATAAATCACCTAACAGTATTAAAGAATATAACTATGACTTAATGATGTTCTTAAGATTTATAAAAATACACTATAATATGACAAATGAGAGTGATTTTTCAAAAATAGAAATTAAAGATATTTCAATTGAAGTTATCAAAAAGATTACCTTAGAAGATATACATTCATTTTTGAGTTATATGGCCATTGAATTGCGTAGTAAAGCTGCAACTAGAGCAAGAAAATGTTCTACTATAAGGATATTTTTTAATTATTTAAGTCAAAAAGCAAATTTAATAGAAGTTAATCCGGCTCAGAATTTAGAAACTCCTAAATCTGATAAAAGATTACCTAAATATTTAAACTTAGATCAAAGTAAAAAACTTTTAGAAGTTACTGCTAATGAAGATAACAGAAATTTCCAAAGAGATTATGCTATTATTACCTTATTCTTAAATTGTGGTTTGCGTTTATCTGAGTTAGTAAATATAAATATAAAAGATATTGATTTTAGTGAAGCTAGGTTATCAGTTATAGGTAAAGGAAATAAAGAGCGAACTATATATTTAAATAAAGCTTGTTTAAAAGCTATTCATGAATATTTAGAAGTTCGCCCAAAAGAAGGTGTAAAAGTTGATAAACAAAATTCTCATAAAGCTTTATTCTTAAGTGAGAGACGAGAAAGAATTAGTAGAAGAACAGTTCAATATATTGTTGATAAAGAGTTAAAACACGCTGGTTTTGATACTTCTAAGTTTTCTGTACATAAATTAAGACATACAGCCGCTACATTAATGTATCAATATGGTAATGTTGATATTAGAGCTTTACAAGTATTATTAGGACATGAAAGTATTTCTACAACTGAAATATATACTCATGTCAATAATTCACAAGTTAGAAGTGCAGTTGAAAGTAATCCTCTTTCTGACATTTAAAATATTTTATATTGTTAATTATATTTATTTTAATTAGAAGAGGTTTTTAGTATATAATCTTTATTTTGAAAATATATTTATAATTCTTTGACTATTAAAATTAGAGCCTAAAATAAAGGATTATTTAGACATAACTTAAAATAAATTATTTAATTGCCTAACACAAGAAAAATAACTTTGAAAAAAGATATTATTCAAAATTAAAATATTTGAATAATATCTTTTTATTATATAAAAAAATTATATTTTATATTGCATTTATTAATATTCTTTCTTATTCTTTTCCTTTTATATTGTCTTCAACTTCTTTATTATTTTCAAGATGTATATCATGTACTCTCATATAATATGGCTGAATGTCTAAAAAACTATCCATATATACAATGTTTCCATTTACATCTTGTGTTTTTAAATTTGGGAAAGTTTTTATCATTTTTCTATCTCCCCAAAATTTATATATAAAATCTGCTAATTTAGGGTTTTGATTATATATTTCATCATATCTTTTTGATATAGCTTCTTTATTTGGTACATTTATATTGTTTTTTTCTATCATTCTTACTTTAAAAAAGTCTATTGCAAATCCTGTTGCTACACAATCTACTAATAACAACACTGTAACAGTAATTATAAAAGCTTTTAAAGATTTATATGTTTTAAATTTACTTTTTACCCAATTAATTAATTTATCGACTTTAGGATTTAAAGATGCAATTAAATAAATTGCAAGAAATCCCCAAAATACTGAAAATAGTATACATATTCTACCATTAATATTAAATGGCATATTTGAATAATCCCACCATTTTACTCCTAACATTAATTCGCCAAATAAACTAACTAAATATTCTGTAATAGATCCAACTATAAAGCCTCCTATAAATAATGCATTATATTTTTTAGGAAATTTATGAAGGAATATAATCATTACTACTGCACCTAATCCATATATTCCACAAAAAGGTCCATATAAAAAGCTTTGTCTACTTTCCCATACTCCTTTTGTTATCATTCCATATACTGTTTCTATTATATATCCAGCTACACTATATATAATAAAATATGCTAAAATTCTCCATATGCTTATGCCATTTATTGTTAATGTTTTCTTTTTATTTTTATTAGACTCTTTCTTTTCCTTTTTACTGTTTTCCATTTTGTTGTTTTCTATGTTTTCTTTATCTATTTTTTCTACATTTTCTGCCATATTTATTAATCCTCCCTATTATGAATAAAATTCTAACATATTTGAAATTTATATTCAATAGGAATTTTAACTATTTTTAATAAATAGGAATTTTTAATTTCATTCCTTCACTTAAATCACTTTTTTCTAAATTATTTACTTTTTTTATTTCAAAAATAACATCTCTTATGTCTTTATTTTTTAAATATTTATTTTTCTCTATTTCATTTTTCGCAATACTCCATAAAGAATCTCCATTAAGTACAATTTCTGTTTTATAGTTTTCATCACTATTTGAATAAGATTTATTGATACATACAATTAATATAATACTTATTGATATTAATAATATAACTATTGTTCTAAAAAACTTTGTTTTATTTACTATTTTCATATTTGCTCCTCCTTTTCAAAAGAATATATGTTCGTCTTATCGAATTATATACGAACATATATTCTTTGTCAAGGTTTTTTACAAAAAAATGTTTTCTTTTTAATTGTTTTTTATTTCAAATACAATCTTAACTCCATTATTAATTGCTACTCAGTCTTAAATAGAAAAAATTGATTTCTCTTTTTTCTTAGAAAAATAAGCATTTAGAAAATATCTTTTGCTTTATTATATTATAGATTCTATTAATTTTTCATTATTTTTAAATCAAAATAGGACTAATTTGTTCATTGTTAAGAGCATATTCTAATGTTTTGATAATATATTCCTCATCAAAAACTATTGAACAAGGTTTGGTTATTGGATTATCTTGCCTAAATGGTACAAAATAATAGTTTTTTCTATTTAATAATCTTCCTATATTTTCAGCATTTCCACTTAAACCATTATTAGTTGATGGAGCTATTACAAGTGGCCTATTATTTCTTAAATGTGATTTTGCAGCCATTGTAGCAGGTGTATCAATTATGTCATATGATAATTTAGCCATTGTATTACCAGAACAAGGTGCTATTATCATAATGTCAGTCATATTTTTTGGGCCTATTGGCTCTGCATCAGTAATTGAATGTATTATGCTATTCCCTGTTATATTTTCTATTTTTTCAATAAAGTCTTTTGCTTTTCCAAATTTAGTATCTAAATGGTAACTATTAAAAGACATAATTGGAATTACTTTTGCTCCTGATTTTACTAATAATTTCATTTTAGGAATTACTTTGCTGAAAGTACAAAAAGAACCTGTAAAAACAAATCCTATTTTTACTCCTTCAAAATTCAATTTTATTTCTTACCTCCTCATTTAATTATTTAGGTTTTAAAACGGATTTACCTATAACCTTCTTATATATATTATGTTAATTTGTGAATATAGTTTTAATTTCTTATTAAGATTTAAAAATTTGTAATCTTATTTTCTGTTTT